>JASFIT010000360.1:0-5059 GCA_050122535.1 Desulfobacteraceae bacterium
GCGTAATCTGCGGATTGGAACCTGTGTCATGGATTCTTTTGAATTCTCTCTGCGGTCTCTGTGTCTCTAGCGAGAGGAGCGAGCGGGTGGTGAATCTCTTCTCTCAGATTTTTTTCTTGACATCATTTCTACTTTTTCAATATAGTTACTTTATAGCTAAAATGTAATTAAAATGTGATTTTATGGAAATGGGCCAAATTGATCAATATAGACAATAATATCAAAAGGTTAATGGCATAAACAGAGCAAATTATAGGTGGTCATATATTTTTTGGGGATATCCCTCCAATCCAAAGCAAAAAATCGCATTCTGATGCGATTTTCTGGAAGGAAGGCTTTTCAAAGTGCCTATTGAAAAAGAGACAAAAAATAAGAACGCCGCCGCCGCTGATATGCCTCAAGGCAAAGTGAAATTTGAGGTCTACGGCGAAGAAATGATTGAAAAGATGGTCAAGCTGAGCGGTAACAGCGGCAGAGTATATCTGCCACCGGATTGGGTCGGCCATCAGGTGAAAATCATTCGGATCGATTAAGCGGCTTGCGGAAATCAGGAAGGATCAGTCAAGTGGAAAAGGTGCTGATTAGAGACTTAAAGATAGAAGATGCGGACGATATCACCAGGATTCATGCGGCCATTACGCAATCGCCCGTCAAAATTAATTACAAACGGATCATCGAGGAACAGATAAGGAAAGCCGACGAGGCCAGTTATGTGGCAGAAGTGAAGGGCAAGGTCGTGGGGTATATGATCAGCCACATCTTTTACGGCGGTTTTGGTATTGAGGACAGCGCCTGGATCGCCATGTTTGGGATTGATCCCAAATTCATGGGCCAGGGTATTGGCAAAGCGTTGGCCGGGGAGATATTCAGCTTTTACAAGGAGAAAGGCATTCAGAACATCTATACCTCGGTCCGGTGGGATTCCACGGATATTTTGTCTTTCTTCAAGACGCTCGGTTTTGACAGAAGTAATTTTATCAACCTTAGAAAAACACTGGAGTAGTTGCGCTACGCGCATGGAAGAATGGAAGAGTGGAACATTGGAACAATGGGTTAAGATGAAGAGATGTTGTTAATAAATGACAATTTTAAACCTTTTTATCCACCAATATTCCATCATTCCATGACTTTCAATTGGAACAACTCAATTTGAGACAGTCGAAAAACTGGTATCTGAGAGGCTGATGGAAAATGTCCAGATGCAAGGCTTCCGAAATCCCGAGGAATGAGGCGTACAGAGAAGTACGCCGCAGTGACGAGGGATGAGGGTAACGCAGCAGATGGGCGTTTTCCGACAGCCTCTTTAGCTCACTTTTAAGGAGAAAGAAAATCAGGTACGCAGAGACAGGGTTTAATTTAGAAATTGATCTATCCCGAGGAAGCATTGATAGGGTAGAAACTGACCCAAGCTTAACCGATCTTTACTTGGGTGGGCAGGGTACTTCCGCGAAGATACAATGGGACAGGGTTCCTCCTGAAGTTGAACCCTTTTCTCCCGATAATCTGCTCATATTCAGCACCGGTCTTTTACATGGCACACCTGTTCCCGGTGCCAATCGTACCGCTGTAAGCACCTTTTCTCCCCAGACAAATTTGTATGCACATTCATTATTTGGAGGGTTTTTTGGACCGGAACTGAAACATGCCGGTTACGACAAAATAGTCATTCGCGGCAAGGCCCCCAGTCTGGTTTATTTGTGGATAAATAATGAGAAAATAGAAATACGTGATGCAGGCCATCTCCAGGGGAAAGGTGCCCTGGAAACTGGAGCTCTCATTCAAGAGGAGTTGAAGGAACCCGAAGCCCAGGTGGCCGCTATCGGCCTGGCCGGTGAAAACAGGGTCTATATGTCTACCATCGAACACTCTAACTCCAGCGCCTCTCGACTGGTAGGCGTGGTCATGGGAGATAAAAGGTTAAAGGCCATAGCTGTTCGTGGAACAGAGGATATCAATATTGCCCGACCGGCTGAACTTTTTGAGATATGCAACCGCATGTATCAGGAAATTCATGATAACCCGTATTGCGGGGATGTCTTTTTGCACGAGGATGACGAAGAGTGGCACGTCAATAATTTCGCCTGGGGCAACGCGCGTGAGCGGAAAAAAGGTTGGTGGAACAAAGAACGTGAAGAGAATTGGAAGGCGATTTCTGAAAGCGTGCGAGTTCGATGGACGGGTTGCTATAACTGTCCGAAGGATTGCCATCAAGCAATTAAATACCCGGGACGGCCAACATATTTCCAAAAATGCTACAGCAAACTTACCTATGCGATGGCGGCCTATAAAGAGCTGGATTTTAATTATGACATACTTGGCGTTACCCAGGAGTACGGACTGGACGGCTACTCAATGCCCCAAGTTTTGGCCTTTGCCATTGAACTTTACGAGGCCGGCATTTTAACTGACAAGGACCTGCCAGGATTTCCGTCCGACTCTGGAGAGAGATTTTTCTATCTTACTGAAATGATTGTTCGGCGGGAAGGGGTTGGAGATGCTTTGGCCAATGGTGTTTATTGGGCAGCCCGTCAGATCGGTAATGGCGCTGAAGAATTTGATCATAATTCCACTAAAAAATTTGAGCAGCTGCCTCTCAAGCTGAAAATGATAAATTACCCCTATTTCATTATGTATGCCACTGGTGAGAAGATGACTATCACCCAAACGGAAGGGTCCTACCCTCAGGCACCCATTGCTGACAAAAAAGAGAGAGAAGAGTTTGTAAAGGGTTGGGACGCAGCTCCTGAGAGGTTTAAAAAATGGTTTTTGGAATGGGAGCCACGCACACATCCGTCTATCGAAGCGTCTGTCCACATTGCTGATTGGAATGAGAGCATGCATTACATTGATGACGCCATTGGGACCTGCGCCTTTTTGTCATCATTTAGAGGCCAATTCGGTGGGAGGCCTCCCTATCACATTTATAATTTACCGAAATTCATCTCACTAGCGACCGGGATGGATCTTGATACAGACGGACTATGGGAGGTAGCTAGAAGGAACCGAAATCTGATTAGAGCCCTTAATGTAAGAAGAGGCTTAAGAAGAAGTGATGAGAAGCCTCCTGAGGACCATTGGAAGATACGAGACCCTGAGATGGAAACCAAGCTGCTTGACGCGTATTATGAATTCAAGGGGTGGAATAATGACGGTATTCCCACCAGAGAGACGTTGGACAAACTGGGTTTGGATTATGTGAGCGAAGACTTCTTACGGAGAGGGATCTTGACAGATAAGGAAGGTACGCCTCCCAAACAGACTTCGACGGAAAAAGAGATGGAATAGAGTAGAGGAAGTGAACCGTGGACGGTGGGTCAGAAAAGAAAATCGTTAAAGAAATAAAAGTTGATCTCGATAAATGCATTGGTTGTCGTGCATGTGAGGTAGCCTGCTCCGCATTTCACGCTGCGCCGAAATATAGCAGCATTAATCCGGCCAGGTCTCGGATTCGGGTGATTAAAGATGAACTGAACGATGTGTATGTTCCGATACGTGCCGGTGATTATACGAAAGCCGAATGTACTGGCAGACATACGTATACGATTAACGGAAAGAAATACAGAGAGTGTAGCTTTTGCGGGGTTTCCTGCCCAGCCAGGGATTATTTCAAGGAACCCGATTCCGGTCTCCCTCTAAAATGCGATATGTGTGAAGACGATCCGCCTTTAGAAGAGCCCATGTGTGTTCAGGTGTGCCGATGCGACGCATTGACTTACGAAGAAAGGGAAGAGGAAGAAACAGAAGAAGAAGAGGAGCGGGGGGAGATGGAGATAGGATTGGAATCATTGGCAAACAAATATGGATTGGAGAAGATAATCAATGCCGTCGCCCGAATGTCAAATAAGGGCTAATTCAGATGGACTTTTTCAGACAGTCACTTTAGCTCACTTTAGCTTGCCCGCCATAGCCATTTTGGAGCAGCTATTTCTGGGAATTCATCTCGCACTGCTTGGTCATGCTCTAGCATTCTACACAAATAGGCGACGGCGGGTCACTTTGGGTCAATGTCAGGTAATCTGGGAGGGAAAAAATGAGGTACGCAGAGACGGGGTTTAATTTAGAAATCGATCTATCCCGAGGAAGCGTCGAGAGGGTAGAAACCGACCCAAGAGACACCGAGCTTTATCTAGGGGGTCTAGGTACCAACGCCAAGATAATATGGGACAGGGTTCCCCCTGAAGTTGAACCCTTTTCTCCTGATAATCTGCTCATATTCGGCGCCGGTCTTTTGTGCGGCACACCTGCTACCGGTTGTAATCGTACCATTGTTTCTACAATTTCGCCTCAGACTCGGTTAATGGCATTTTCAATGATGGGGGGATTTTGGGCACCAGAATTGAAGTATGCCGGTTATGACAAGGTCATCCTTCGCGGCAAGTCCCCTGATCTGGTCTATTTGTGGATAAAGGATGACAAGGTAGAAATCCGTGATGCCTCTCATTTAAAGGGTAAAGGCGCTGTTGAAACGGCGGAACTTATTCAGCAGGAATTGGAGGAGCCCAAAGCCCAGGTGGCTAGCATTGGCCTGGCCGGTGAAAACAGGGTCTATTTTGCTTCCATCGAGCAGGGCAGGTCCAGTGCCAGCCGATTGGGGATAGGCGCCGTGATGGGAGACAAAGGGGTAAAGGCCATAGCTGTTCGTGGAACAAAGGACATCAATGTTGCCCAACCGGCTGAATACCTGGAGCTTTGCAACGAAGTGCTGGAATATATAAAATTCCGAAATGAAAATCCGATTCCAGGGGTAATGACCATTTTACAAGGGCTTGGGTCACCCCAAGAGATGGCAACCCATGATGAGAAGTGGCACACCGAGAATTTCATGTGGGGAAATTCCCGCATCCGCAAAAAAGATTTTTGGAACGAAGAAGTCAAAAGGGCGTGGACAGAGACCATGGAAAGTATGAGGACACGGCTCATAAGTTGCTATAACTGTCCCATGAAATGCGGGGCAACAATATCCCCACCAGGTTATCCAACATACATGATGAAATGCTTCTCCAAACTGACCTACACCATGGCGGCCATGTCAGACCTGGATTTTGGTCTAAAAATCGCT
>JASFIT010000361.1:0-5034 GCA_050122535.1 Desulfobacteraceae bacterium
TTTACCTGTAAAATCCGTTTCGCAATTGACTTCCACCAGAACACCAATCTTACCCCCTGCATGGATATAGGACTGTACCTGTCCTTCTGAAGTGACCCTTCCGCCCCTCTCTTTGGCCGTAGCAATACCCTTTTTTCTCAGATAGTCAACGGCCTCTTTGATGTCACCATTGGTTTCCTGAAGGGCCACTTTACAGTCCATGATTCCCACACCGGTCTTCTCCCTCAGTTCTTTTACAAGCGTTGCAGATATCTCCAATTTACTACTCCTCCACAATCTCTTCACTGGTTTCGGATGCTTCCTTTTTGGAAACGATCACCACTTCCGGTCCTTCCTCTTCCCCCTCTGAAGGGGTTGCCCGCTCCTCCTCTTCAGCCTCTTCCTCTTCACTCAATTGGGCTTCCGCCTTTAGTCTCGCTTCCACAAGGTCATGTCCCTCGATGCAGGCATCGGCAATCTTTGAGCAAATTAACCTGATAGCTCGAATGGCATCATCATTTCCTGGGATGATGTAATCTATTTCATCCGGATCGCAATTGGTGTCAGCAATGGCGATAACAGGTATGCCCAGCTTCCTGGCCTCCTTTACAGCGATGTTTTCCTTTTTAGGATCCACAATGAAAACGGCACCCGGCAGTTCATCCATGTCTTTGATGCCGCCCAGGACCTTTTCCAGTTTAACCAATTCTTTTTCCATCTTCAGGGCTTCTTTTTTCGTATAGCGGCTGAGTGTTCCCTCATTTTTCATGCTCTCCAGTTCCTTGAGACGGCCCACGCTCTTTCTTATGGTCTGGAAATTGGTCAACGTGCCACCAAGCCAGCGGTTGACCACGTAAAACATGCCACAGCGCTCAGATTCCTCCACAATGGACTCATGGGCCTGTTTTTTGGTCCCCACATAGAGTAGAGAGTAACCATCTGCTACTGTATTCACTATGAAATCATTTACCGTTGCAAAAAGACTCACTGTTTTTTGGAGGTCAATGATGTGGATACCGTTGCGCGCACCAAATATATAGGATTTCATTTTGGGGTTCCAACGCCTTGTTTGGTGTCCAAAATGGACGCCAGCCTCCAAAAGTTCCTTCATATTGATCGATACTGCCATGCAATCCTCCTCATGCTTTCGAGGCCTCTAAGGGCCTCGATCCCGCGGTTTTTCCTCCGTTCAGAACATTTCCATTTCCCCATGGGGCGGGGCACCGGGGCCAACTCTGAACGTGTGAATTGCGATAACCCCGCAAATCTCTCTTTTGTGAGGTCATCAAGAACCTAATAGCCTCAAAAGACGCAAACCGTAATGCTTAACATTAGCCTTGCTATTTTGCAAGAAAAAAGAGGATATCAATTTCATTGACCTTTAAAGATTATATAATTATATATCCTTTAGGGACTAGGTAAAACCTTTGTGGATAATGGGTAGGGAGTTTTGGCCCATGGATGATGAGTTAAAAAAGGGCCTCAAAAAGATGGCCAAAAATGCTGAACTCAAGGTGGCTGAGTCCCTCTTGCGATGGAAATATAAGAAAGAGGGGAAGAGTGCACCCGACGATGAAAGCATTGGCCAACAGACCAGGACCATTACGGACCAGGCCCATCAAATAATCGCCAAACGGGGTAAGCGTATTTGGGCGGGCTTTAAAGAGGCCTACCAAAAGGCAAGGAAAGAGGAGGATTCCACCGATTGACCAAACGGGACCTTCTAAAAGAGATAAAGGCCGATTTGGATGGGGGTGAAAAGGAAAGACTCTCTCCCTATGCTTGTTTGAGCCGCCAGGCAGTGAGGCGGAGAGAGGAAGATAAGATCCTAATAGGCCATAGGCAGAATTTCGCACTTGATGCGGATCGGATCCTCCATTCACTCGCCTATTCTCGCTATGTTGATAAAACTCAGGTGTTTTATCTCATCAAGAATGATCATATCACCCATCGCGTCCTTCACGTTCAGCTTGTCTCCAAGATAGCCAGGACTGTGGGGCGTCTCCTGAGACTCAACGAGGACCTCATTGAGGCCATAGCCCTTGGACATGACATTGGTCACACCCCGTTCGGCCACGATGGGGAGAGATTTCTCTCCCAGGTTTCTGAGCGATACGGTATAGGTCCTTTTCTCCATAATCTTCAGAGCGTCAGATTCTTGGAAAAAATCGAGAGGAAGGGAAGAGGCTGGAATCTTACCCTTCAAGTGCTTGATGGGATTCTGTGTCATGACGGGGAGGTCCACAGCCCAGCGCTTAAGCCCAAGGCTGATAAGGATTTTGAGATGCTCGACAGCGAGATCAAAGAAAAGGAGGGAAATCCCTCCAAGGATATTCAGCCCATGAGTCTAGAGGGATGTGTGGTGAGAATGGCGGATACCATCAGCTACGTGGGGCGGGATATTGAAGATGCCATCAGACTGGGGCTGATTGCGAGGAATGACTTGCCAGAAGATTGCCGTAAGATATTAGGCGAGACCAATGGCACCATCGTCTACACCCTGGTGGAGGACCTAGTGGCCAACAGCCTAGATAGACCCCACGTGTGCTTTAGCCCCGAGGTGAGCGAGGCCCTCAAAAGACTAAAGGAATTCAACCAAAAACATATCTACATGAACATAAAGGTCAAGCAGCAGACACCAAAGATCAGATTGATGTTTGAATTGTTATTTGAGAAGTATTTTCGTGACCTGGAAACCGGGAACGAGGACTCTGACCTCCAAAAGGAATTCCTGGAGGGAATGTCCGCAGAATATAAAGAAAACACACCCCCAGCGGAGATTGTACGTGATTTTGTGGCTGGCATGACCGATGAGTACTTTTTGGGCCAGTGTGAAAAATACCTCATCCCCCAAGCAAGATCGAGTCGTTTTTAGTCTTTCTCCCCTGTCTAATTTCCCATATAAGTATATTAATTTAATTAAATAAATTAATTGACAAACGTAGATTAAGAAAGTTAAGGGTATATTCGTTTCACAACCTCTCCTCAAGATCTCGAGATCACGAAAACCTCAAAAATAAGACACTTCAAAGCGGAGGCTATCCATAATGGCCAAGGCCCAAGAGCTTAAGGAAGGGGACACGATACTAGAGCTCGAAGATGTCCACATGTATTTCGGGAAAGTGGCCGCTTTGGCAGGCGTGAGCCTAGAGGTGAAGAAGGGCGAGATCCACTCCATCATTGGCCCTAACGGTGCAGGCAAGACCGTTATGATGAACTGCATCAATGGCCTCTACAAACCCCAGAAGGGGAATATCTACTACAAAGGCAATAAGATTAACCACTTAAGGCCTTACAAGCGGGCTGAACTCGGTATTTCGAGGACCTTTCAGAAGATCGAGCTATTTGGTGGCATGACGGTCCTGGATAACATCCGACTGGGACGACACATCCATCTCAAATCAGGGATTGTGAGCGGATCCGTATATGTGGGCAAGACCAGGAATGAGGAAATTGAGAGCAGAGAATTTATCGAGGAGGAGATAATTGATCTGCTTGAAATAGAAAGCATCAGGGACAAAACGGTCCATATGCTTCCCTATGGTTTGCAAAAGCGGGTGGAGCTCGGAAGGGCCTTGGCCCTCAACCCTGAGATCATCTTGCTTGATGAGCCCTTGGCCGGGCTGAACCTGGAAGAGGTGGAGGATATGGCCCGCTTTATCCTTGATATCAATGAGGAGGAGCGCTGGAAGGTCACTTGTGTCCTGGTGGAACATGACATGGGTGTGGTCATGGACATATCCAATAGCGTCCTGGTCTTGAATTTCGGATATACGATTACAGATGGACTGCCTAAGGCGGTTCAGAATAATCCCGAGGTCATAAAGGCCTATCTGGGTGAAGAAGATCTGTATGCCACAAGGAGGTAGAGGTTTAAGATGAGTGCGTCTGAAATAGAGATTAGCAAAGACCTCACCATCCCCAAGCTTTTCCTGCAACAGTGCAAGAAATACGGCAAAAATAAGGTGGCCATGCGGGAAAAGGAGTTTGGTATCTGGATCCCTTTCACATGGCAGGACTACCTTGAAAATGTGAAGCAGCTCTGCCTCGGTATGGTCAGTCTTGGACTGAAAAGAGGCGACAAGGTGGCCATGATCGGCGATAACCGCCCAGAAGGTCTTTGGGCTGAGATGGCCGCCCTTTGTGCCGGCGGAATCGGCGTGTGGCTTTTCCAGGACTGCATGATGGACGAGGTGAAGTACATCGTGGACCATTCCGACGCCAAGTTTTTTGTGGGTGAAACCCAAGAGGAGGTGGACAAGGCCCTCGCCATCAAAGAAGAATGCCCTAAACTGGAGAAAGTGATCTGGGACGACCCCAAAGGCATGAGACGTTACCATCAGGACTTCCTGGTTAGCATAAAGAGGGTCCAAGAACTGGGAAGAGAATTGGATGAGAAAGAGCCTGACCTTTTTGAAAAGATGATCAGTGAGGGTCAAGGTGATGATCTATGCCTCCTTTTTTATACCTCTGGAACCACAGCCCTTCCCAAGGGCGCCCTCCTCACCCATTGGAATATGCTAACCATGGGCCAGAATCTCATGGCCATAGACCCCTGTTTTGATACGGATGACTTTGTTTCTTATCTCCCCTTTGCCTGGATTGGGGAGCAGATGATGTCCATTTCCTGTGGGCTCCAGGTGGGGTATACCCTCAACTTCCCGGAGGAACCGGAGACAGCACGGGAGGACATCCGGGAGATTGGCCCCCATGTCATGTTTGCGCCACCAAGGCTCTACGAGGGGATGACCCGTCAGGTGCAGGTGAAGCACATTGACTCCACATGGATCAAGCGGAAGATATACCAGTTCGCCACCAAGGTGGGATACAAGGTGGCCAATCTCCGGTTCCAGAAGCAACAGGTGCCCTGGTATTGGCGTTTTTTGAGCTGGTTGGCCTTTATCACGATGCAGGCAAAACTGAAGGATCACCTGGGCATGTCCCGACTCAGACATGCCTATACGGGTGGCGCAGCCATGGGCCCGGATCATTTTCGATTTTTCCATGCCCTGGGCGTCAACCTGAAGCAGATATATGGGCAGACCGAAATCGCAG
>JASFIT010000362.1:0-5006 GCA_050122535.1 Desulfobacteraceae bacterium
CCATCATCATCCCGAGTATAAGAAGAAGGGACAGGGTATTGTAACCCCCACTGAATCCCGTGTATTTGGTCGTCCCCCAGGTGTCAAACGTGGGAACAATGTGGGCCATCTGTAAGAAGCCTGCCAATGCGTTCATGAAAAGACCAATGAGAAGTGCCTTAATCACGTGTTGGGCAGGATATTTGGTAAATGCGATCCCCCCTATTGCAAAAGCATATAACCAGTAATGGGTCTTCTTCGCAAACTTGATCCCCAGTCCCTCAGGATCTGGTGTATAAATCAGGCCTATCCAGATTAAAGCCATTATGGCAATCACGGGCCAAAACCATGGCTCTCTAAAATACAAACGCCTCTTTTTGATCCATTGACCAGAAAAGACCCACACACACAGGATGCAAATCCCAAAGATGGTAAAGGAGGAGGTCCCCAAAGGCAGCGCAAATAGTGCGCCGCAGGAGAGGTAATAGATCAGTTGGTCTGCAGATAGTTTTATTTTTTTCAGATTCTTCAATTGACTTGCAACCGAAATCCCGGTCTGACCTCATTGGGCATGCGTTCCTTTATCTTCTTTTTTATCTCACTGGCTATGATCTGATGACCTGTAGGACTTGTGTGTGCGTCGTAAGGTAACAAATAGAGCTTTTTCACGTCCTCAAATTTCTCAAAATGGGATGTCATATCCAGATAACTTACATGAGATCTTAGACAAATCTCTTTAAGAACATCATTGACACCCTGAAGTTCAGGATGGTTCAGTTGGACAATGTCTGGGATGAAGATGACCAGAACTCGTGCGCCATGCTGTTTCGCGATACGGTAGAATTCCCGTAGACGCGACTCGAACTTTTTATATAACTTCTGATCAGCCTTTCCACTCAAGAGACGGTGATATGCATTACTAAGGATATATTCCCTCCTATCCTCGATGCTCCTCAACCACCGAGATCCCAAGAGATACCGATATCGAAACTGCAAGAGCTGGAGGCAGTTTCTGCTGAAATTGACCAAGCGTATGGATTTTAGAGAATGATGCCTCACACCAGAATATGTTTTCTCTTCTGCTGAAGGATCACCATAAAAATCATCGAAATAGAGACCGATCGTTACCAAATCAGGCTCATACCGGAAGCCATAGTGCTCGAAATAGGCCAAATACTGCCACATGTTATATCCGGTCACTCCCGCATTTATGACCTCCCACTTGTCCCCATTCCGATTCAACTCCAGTTCCAACTGCTTGAGATAACAATCATCTAAATTGACCCCATATCCGAAGGTAAAGCTATCCCCAATGCCCAGGAGTCTCTTAACCCCTTCTGGCTTTTCATAGCTGAATTCTCTGTCTCTCAAACCGTGAGAATTGATCTTGATGGTCCTATCACGCAATAGGGGGACGTGGTGGTACCCCAGAACATTGGACGGCTGCATGATTTCTTTCAAGATGGGTTGCGCCAGAGGTGAATCTACGATTCTCAAGAATCCCTCGGCTACAGCTGCGGAAACGAGAAGCGCAAGTAATAATACGAGGCTATTGACCCATCCGATGATCAGGAAAAAGCGAAATAGCATCAATATGGACAGGAAAATAATGGGATTGGCCAAGCCATGGCAGCTGATCTCCACCCCGAAAAGGCGAACCTCAAAACCGCCCGTCCAGATAATAGATACGATCAATACTATGAATAGGACTATGAGGGCATTGATCAATGATTTTATAATTTTCGCTGTGGTTTTCATGATGACGCTTCAATCGCCTCGCTCCGCTTGGCTGGAGGGTGGGCGAGGCAAGCAGATTCCACAAATGATGATCAGTCGATGTACAAGAATCGCTCAAAGCCAACGCAGGCATGCGTTGGGTCCCGATGAAGCCGCATCGGGACCAATGTGGATGTCCATTGGAGGCAAAAATAAGCTGGCTTCTTTTCGCCTCAATGGATTTTCCACATGTGGTTTTGAGGCGATTCTCGCTCTTATCTGTGTAATCCGTGAAATCCTGTCCATCCTGTCTACTTCAGTTCTCTGAGATCTCTGTGTCTCGAGCGAAGCGGGCGAGAAAAGTCTGGAAAGTGCTAAGTGGGGCAAAAACTTTTGTCCTGGGGGGTGCGTTCTAACTGCGAAGTTCATGTTAAAACAGGGCATAGATAAAAGGTGCCACACTAGACCCTTCTGTAAAGACCATTAACATGCCTAATAGAGTCAGCATGATGACGATGGGAAGCAGCCAAAAGCGTTTTCTCACCTTCAAGAATTCCCAGAATTCACTAATAAGAGACTGATTTGCCATTTTTCTTCCTTAGAATCGTTTTATGAAGCGCTCTTTAGGTTGAGCGGGTTCTGGACGTGTGACCCAGTAGGATGCAAGTTCCTTGTCCGGACGTATGGGAAGCGGGCGACCGCCAAAAATCCTCTTGATCAGCGCTGAAGGGGTGATCACCAGGTAATAGGCCAGAGTCAGCATGACTATAGTCACTGTTCTGCCAATGAGATGGGCGATTCTTAACCAGGCATCATAGACTGGCTTTAATAGACTGGGCAACAAGATAAAGCCCATACCCAACAAAGAGAGAACGCCAAAAAGGTAGATGGCAACCGGCTTTTGTCTCCAGAGGCCCAGAGCACATAGACAGCCAAAGAAGACAAAGGCGATGATGCCGAATTTCCGTATCTCCTTCTTATTAGTCGAGGATGAGGTCATCTCGCCACTCATTTCCTTCTTTCCAGGGAGGCTGTTCCTCCTTGTAGAGGATAAAATCCTCCATGACCAGAACGTCCATCTCTGTCCGCATGAAACACCGGTATGCGTGTTCAGGCGTACAAATTATGGGTTCTCCACGAACATTGAAGCTGGTATTGACCACCACCCCACACCCTGTCAATTTCTCAAACTCTGATATCACGGCATAATAGTCGGGTTTGTCATACTGATTTACCGTTTGAATGCGAGCCGAATAGTCCAGGTGGGTTACGGCCGGGATATCGCTTCTTTTCACCTTGAGCCTTTCAAGTAGGCCCTTTGCATCCATGGTTGGTCGTGGAAGACGTCTCTTCGGCTGCACATTGGCCACCAGGAGCATATAAGGACTTGGCCTCTCCATCTCAAAATATTCAGACACCTTATCTTCCAGAACCGTTGGCGCAAAAGGCCTAAAGGACTCCCGAAATTTTATCTTTAAATTCATGACACTCTGGGTTTCCACTTGACGGGGATCTCCCAGTATGCTCCTCGCCCCGAGCGCCCTTGGGCCATATTCCATACGCCCTTGCATGTAACCCACGATCTTTCCTGCAGCAATCTGCTCCGCAATGGTTTTGGCCCGTTCTCCCGAGTTGAGTTCATGATAAGGAAAGCCATGACTCTCCACAAATCCTCTCACCGCTTCATTTGAGAAGGCAGGACCAAGATAGGATCCTTGCTGATTGTCCTGATCCCCAGTGATGACCCTCTCATGCCCTAAAAAACGATGCCAAATACAAAGAGCAGCGCCAAGAGCCCCTCCCGCATCGCCAGCGGCGGGCTGTATCCAGAGATCTTCAAAAGGACCTTCCCTTAGCAGGCGACCATTCGCAACACAGTTGAGGGCCACACCGCCTGCCAAACATAGATATTTCATTTTGGTCTCTTCATACACATGGTTCACCATCTTCATGACCACTTCTTCGGTCACGGCCTGAATGCTGGCAGCAATATCCATCTCTCGCTCAGTAATACCTGTCTCCGGTTTCCTTGGTGGACCACCGAATAGCTTTGCAAAGCGTCTGTTTGTCATCCTCAGTCCGCCCAAAAAATCAAAATAAGAGAGATTGAGCCGAAGTGATCCATCCTCTTTTATATCTACTAGCTCCTTCAGAATAAGATCCTTGTATCGCGGCTCCCCATAAGGGGCAAGCCCCATGAGCTTGTATTCTCCAGAGTTGACTTTAAAACCCGTAAAGTAGGTAAAAGCGGAATATAGAAGTCCAAGGGAGTCGGGGAAATGAAGCTCTTTAAGGAGGGTGATTTCCTTCCCTTTTCCAAAACCAAAGCTTGCTGTGGCCCATTCTCCAACACCATCCATCGTTAAAATGGCTGCCTCCTCAAAAGGCGAGGGATAGAAGGCAGAGGCAGCATGGGCCTCGTGATGCTCTGTGAACAACACATCTCCATCATACCCGATCTCTCTTTGAATGACCTTGGGCATATGGAGCTTTTGTCCCAGCCAGAGAGGCATAGCCTCCAACCAAGACCGAAGGCCCTTCGGCGCCACAGTCAGATAAGTCAAAAGCAGGCGTTCAAAGGTCAGCAGCGGCTTGTCATAAAAAACCACATAATCCAACTGATCGGCCGTAATATTCGCCTCCTGGAGACAGTATTTAATCGCATTCTTAGGAAACCTGGGGTCATGCTTCCTTCTGGTGTACCGCTCTTCTTGGACTGCGGCAACAATCTGCCCATCCCGTACAAGGCAGGCAGCGCTATCGTGATAAAAACAGGATATTCCTAAGATATACATTTCTTGCTCAATCGAGAATCCCTTGAGGCTGCGATCACTTCCCCTTCCGAAGAGAGCTGGGAGAATCCTTTTAAGGCCTTTACTCTTCTCTCTTCCAGGTTCTTCTCAAGTTCGCTGTCCAATCGCTCCTTGTCCCAGTTGGATGTGGATCCATGATACAGATGGTATTGCAGGGCCATGAACCAGAGAAATTTCATCTGTACCCCGGCATGAAATAATCGGTAACAAAAATCCGAGTCTTCCCTTCCCCAACTTTGATCATACGCTTCATCAAACCCATCCACTCTGAGGAAATCCGACTTGAACATAGAGAGGTTACATCCTCTTAATGCGGTGTGGTATTTCTTGGGTCTTGCCAGAAGTCTTCCGAGCACGGGGGACCGTAAGGTGTTTTTCCGGTTTCCTAGCCCCATCGACCAGGGAGGCGGAGGCCTAAAGCGTCCGTCCACCAAGATCTTATTCGTGTAGAAATCGGGCAAGAGCGAACGCTTTCCCTGCAAAAACACACCCTCTTGG
>JASFIT010000363.1:0-4978 GCA_050122535.1 Desulfobacteraceae bacterium
CTTTTTAAAGGGGGATAGAGGGGGATTTAAGTGTTGGTATTCGGACACTATTAATCTCATGGATTCACACTTGTCTGGCATTACAGGAATTATCCTGGCAGGTGGCAAGAGCAGCCGCTATGGGGAGAATAAGGCCCTGGTAGAAATGAGTGGAATACGGTTAATAGAACGCGTAATCGGTGTCATGGAACCTCTCTTTGAGCATCTTATTATTATCACCAACACCCCTCGAGATTACGCCTATCTGAAACTTCCCATGGTTGAGGACCTTATCAAGGGCCTTGGACCACTTGGCGGAATTTTTACCGGGTTGCAGACCATGCCGGATGAAGCCGGCTTTTTCGTGGCATGCGACATGCCATTTCTAAATAGGGAATTAATCCACCACATGGTGGACGTTATGGAGGATTTTGATGCGGTCGTGCCCAAGGTAGATTGGAAGATAGAAGCACTCCACGCCATTTATACCAAGCGCTGCATTCCTGCCGTTAAAGAGTTAATCGACAATCGGGACTATCAAATCTTCAAGTTCTTTCCGAAGGTTCGAGTTAGGTATCTGAGTAAAGAGGAAATCCGTGGTTTGGATCCAGAAATGAGATCTTTTTTTAACATCAACAAGCCTGAAGAGTTGCTAAACGCAACCAAATCAAGAATAGGAAAAACCAAGCCCAGGACATAAAAAGGGGACGATTAATAAACCACGACAGGAACGAAGATCTCCTTCCCCTCGACGGACGGTGTCGCAACCTTTTTTTGTCATTGCGAGGAGTCCTGCACTCAATAAGACTGAGTCCGAAAATCAGTCTTATTTAGTGCAGGACGACGCGGCAACCTCTTTATTTCCAATGCATTACGAGAGATTGCCTCACGGCCAAGAGCCTGTCGAACGGCAGTTGGGCTTTTTACGAAGCCGTCAAATCTAATTCATAGAGGGTTACATTAAAATGATTGAATTAATTATCGCTGTCGGTTGTGCCATTGTCATTTCAGCAGGATGCTCGCTTTTCGAAGCGGTTCTTTACTCTGTGCCCATGAGGCACGTGGAAACCATGGTTCAAAAGAATAAAGCGAGCGGTAGAATTCTCAAAGAATTGCGAGGGAACGTTGATGAGCCCATTGCGGCCATATTGTCTTTGAATACCATAGCCAACACGGCCGGGGCAGCTGTGGCAGGGTCGGCGGCGACAGTGGTTTTTGGACATCAGTGGCTGGGCTACTTTTCAGCGTTCTTCACTTTGGCCATCTTGATTTTCTCAGAAGTTATTCCCAAGACGGCAGGCGTGGTCTATTCCAGGTCTCTTGTCCCCTTTGTGGCACTTCCATTGAAGGTACTGGTAAGAGTGATGATTCCTTTCATATGGCTGTGCAGTCACATCACAGGACTGATGTCCCGGGGCAAAACGCGCGAATCCGTATCCCCCGATGAACTGAGGTCCATGGCTCGCATCAGCCTCCAGACCGGGGGTATAAAGCACTACCAGGAGAGCGTCATAGATAATATTCTGTCTCTGGAAACGAAAACGGTAAAGGATGTGATGACGCCAAGGACCGTCATCTTTTCCCTCAGCGAACATCTCAGTCTGGAGGAAGCCAGCCAAAGATCGACAAAATGGGAACATAGCCGATTTCCAGTTTATGACAAGGAAATGGAGGACGTTGTGGGCATTGTGCTCACAAAGGAGTTATTCATAGCCCTTTCACAAGGCAAAACGGACTTGCATTTGACCGAACTTATGAGGCCTGTACATTTCGTGGCCGAAACAGCCAAACTCAATAATGTCCTGATGGAGTTCATGGAGACGAGGCAAAAACTCTTCGTGGTGATCGACGAGTACGGGGGTCTTTCGGGGCTGATTACGTTGGAAGATATCTTGGAAGAAATACTCGGGCGGGAGATCATTGACGAATCGGACCAGGTGGTGGATAAGCGAGAGTTAGCAAGGCGGCGCCGAAGTCTTCTCACTGCCAGATCTCCAGGGAGTTAATGAACCCTATTTAGTACCAAACCACTTGAGCGCGAAACCTCTCTTCAACGCTTGATTTTGCTGAATCCTAAGAATTAGAGCCGGAAGCTATGGAAGCTGGAAATATGACACTTTGCTTTCCTGACCAAGAGAAGTCCTGCTTCTCCTGTTGTCCACCCATACGCCCTGCCGGCTATGAACATATCCAGCACAGAAACATTATCAGGAGGGTGCTGCGTGAAAACAGTGATGCCTTCAAAAGGCACCCAGAGGACAAGATTCCGATTACAGGCTTTAGCTGCTGGGCCCTCGGATATTTGGATAAGAATCACAGGCTGATAGGTTGTCTCCTTCACCCTGCTCAAAATGGAGGGGTTGATCTCAGATATAGGACAGATTATGGAGAGAAGTGTGAAAGGGAATTCTGCCCAGAGGCAAAGGCTTTTTCTGGTTTGTCGTCGGATGAGAAGGAATTCTGGCTTCGCTTGGCTGATGGCCTTGATTCCTTTTCCTATTCCAGCAGGGGACTAAATCCCCTGTTCGAGATGATGAACTGGGGCGGGCATCTGCTCAGTTTAATCGCCTCAAATGAGAATCACAGGACCTTTACAAAGGAATCATTTTTTCAAACCTACCCCTTTTTCTCCACCAACTACCCTCCCAGGCCCAACGCTTACCTTATTAATTGGCTGGTGGATAGAGAGGGAACCCATATCCTTAAAAGCAAATCTTTTAGATCAAAGTTTGAAGCGTTTTCCGGGCGTATTACGAAAGCACTGTGCCAGGCTGCACAGCAGAACAATTCCTCCCAGCCTCTTGACTACCACACCCATCTTCTGGATCTTGACAGCGATTTCTTAAACTTACTCAGACTGTCAGCACGCATCACGAAATCGACCAGGCAAAATGCGCTGGCGCTGAAAGACCTGGTGGACAGAGCGCTGGAGGAATTCCGGCAAAGTGTGGAAAGAATATGAAACCATGGAAAGGGAAATCATAGGCCTCGTAAAGGAAAGGGGACCTTTGACCGGTTCCGAAATCTTGGAGTCCACAGGCGGTGATGGCCTTTTTGTGTGGCGCACCTGCAAGCTCTCCAAAAGTCTGAACATCCGGACCGTGGGTAGGAGGTATTTGAGACTTGATCGCCGGATCGAGGGCCTCGCCCGCCTATCTCCCTCCATATTAAGGGATTTCCTGACCTATTCGGTCATCGGCCGCTCCCAGGATGACGCTGCTCTGAATCAAAAAGCCAATGAGGTCGCATCCCACATTGAGGCGGTGAGCAGGGCCAAGTCAGAGGTGGTTTACAGCGTGGTTTCATCCCTGGTGGGCAAACTAGAAAGTGAAATCCCGATATATCATCAAGTGTGTTTTATCATTGCAGGGGACATCGTTTACAACATGGCCCATGATGTTCCCCGTCCCGAAAGAAGCACTGGGAAATTGGTAAAAGGTTCAGACATGGATCTGGTCGTTGTCGTGGATGATCAATTCCCAAAGGCGTCCATGGACAGGTTGGACGAAGCCATCTATCAGGAAAAATACAGGCTTCTCATCACGCCCCACCTGAGAGAAGAGATTGACTACATTGTCAAGAACTTAGACCGTGTGAGGGAACAGCTAAGGTTTGATACCTTCAAACGTATGGTCGCCTGCAAACTTCTGCAGGAAGGTACACTGCTCTATGGCAGCGAAGAGGTCTTTCATATACTCAAGAGCATGTTGAGAGACCACGGCGTCAACCAAAAACTGGAGAAACTGGAGAAAAGGGCCAGAGTCTTTAGAAAAGAGGCAGAAGAATATCTCCTGACAGAAGATCCTCAGAAGATCAGAGAGGAGAGCTTAAATCTTTTCTATCCCACTGAAGAGTCAGAGGAGTTTGAATGAATTGCTGGGCCTGTTGGTGCTTTCAATTAATACGTCTAATACGTCCATATTTTTAGATTGGCAACTTGGTCGCTCCTCTTTTCACATTGCCCATACGTTTTCCTCTTTTTTTCGCCATTTTTCTGATTTTCCTTCTTGCCGTGAACACGATTATTTCATAGACACGCCCTAATGTTAGAAGCCTGTGTATTATCATCTTTTTTAGAATGCGCAAGATCACTGGGATAGTAAAGAACGAGGCATTTACGTCTCTCCGTATCTGCTGAAGATCATCAAGAGACAACGTATCAGAATATACCTTCCCTGACTCTTCATCAATATGGTAATTATCAAGATCTATTACCATGTCTTTAAGAGGGGAATATTTTGTGGCTCTTAAAACTGACAGGCCTAGGGTGTCAACACCAAGCTCGTGTGAGAATTTTGTTATCTCGAGCATATCCTCCCTGGTTTCGCCAATATTCCCTACAATAAAATAGCAATGATATATGATATTGAGTTGTCTCAAAACTTCAAAGTACTCCCTTACTTTTGCGGCAGTAAACCCCTTATTCATGGATTTTAGGGTCTTGTCATGTGCCGATTCTACACCTAAGAGAAAAGCCATGAAACCGGCCTTATACATCTTCCTGAGAACATCTGGCCTCTTCGCAACTTCTAATCGAGCATTTATGGCGTATTTCTTTTCTATTCCCTCCTTTATTATTAGATCACAGAGTTTTTCAACCCAGTTCATATCAGCCGTGAATATATCATCGGCAAAGCCAATCACATCAGCCTCTATGGTTTTTATTTCCGACACCACAGACTCTGGCGTTCTTACTGACCACTTTCTCTTTTCCCCTAGGGGATTAAACTTAAAATCACAAAACTTGCAGTTATGGGGACAACCTCTTGATGCCAGCACCAGGTCTATCTCTAGATCCGTTTTAAACTCATCTAGTGTAACCATGTACTTGTAACGACGAAGTTTTCTGTTGGGGTAAAAATCGCTTCTTAGCGGCTCAAGCCTCCTATTCTTGTTATGCACTATCTTGCCATTTAATCTGAATGACAGGCCGTCAATATCAGGTGAAAGGCCCTTTTGAACAATCTCCCTTGCAACCTCTTCACCATCCCCACGCACA
>JASFIT010000364.1:0-4963 GCA_050122535.1 Desulfobacteraceae bacterium
ACTTTGGTGCCGTCCCACAACCACCGGGCAAATGGTTGCCGGCTTGAAAAGAGACCCCCATGCCCCCGGTAAAGGATGCCATTCATCCCCGCTCTAAAGAGCGGGGCATTCTGGCATGTCTTGGTAACACTTATTCCTGATCAGGGGTCTCAAAAGCCGTTCCAATCACATTATTCTCGCCCAACCCTTCTATCCGGACAGAAACCAACCGATTTTTTTGGAGTCGAGCTGATGGGAAGGTGACCGGCAGATAATTGTCACTTAGACCTTTTGCCTGCTCTTTGTGTTGAGATACCCACCCTTCCGTGAGCACCGAAAATACTTCTCCCAGGCAAGATCTATAAAAGGACTCCCGCTTTTCCCGCCCAAGCTTTCTGAGCTTGCTGGCCCTCTCTTTTGTGACCTTCTGATCAACCTGACCAGAAAACTGGGCGGCCGCCGTCCCCTTTCGTGGGGAGTAGGGAAATACATGGAGATAGGAGACCGGTAAATCCTGAATCAAGGAGAGCGTGTTTTGATAGGCTTGAAGGTCTTCTCCGGGGAACCCGGCCATGGCATCCACACCTATGGCTGCTAGCGGTATTCTCTCACGAATCTGCTCCACAAGCCTTGAAAACTCCTCTGCCGTATAGCGCCTGTTCATTCTCTGCAAAATCCTGTTGTCACCGCTCTGGAGTGGGATGTGAAAATGCCGGCAGAGCCAATCTTGCGTGGCCATCATCTCAATGAGCCCTTCCCCGATCTCATTGGGTTCTATGGAGCTCAGCCTGATCCTCATGGGAAAACCTTCTCTTCGGATATTATGGAGCAATCTCTCCAGATCCGTACCGTTCCTAAAATCTGTCCCGTATTGTCCCAGGTGTATACCGGTCAGGACCACCTCCTTGTATCCATCCTGTGAAAGGGATTCGAGCATAAGGATAACCTTGGACGGGGCCAGGCTCCTTACCGGCCCTCTGGCAAAGGGCACAACGCAATAGGTACAAAAGGACTCACACCCGTCCTGAATCTTCAAGAAGGCCCGGGTCCTGTCCAAAAACCCTTTTACAGGAAGGAACTGAAATTTCTCATGAGGGCCGAATTTTTCCGAAACCACACACTGCTGCCCCGCATCTGCCGTCTCTGATAGAATAATTGGGAGTCGCTCCTTCACCCTATTACCAGCTATGAGGTTGAGTCTCGGAATCTGGGAAAGCTCTTCAGGAAATACCTGGCCATAACATCCTATGGCTGCCACTACACCAGAGGGATTCTCCCTTATTGCCTTTCTTATGGCCTGTCTCGACTGGTAAGAGGCCCTCTGTGTCACGATGCAGGTATTAATGACTGTCACGTCGGCTTCCCCACCCTTGCCTACCTCGTTCAAACCCAAATCAAGCAAGGAAGCCTTCAACGAAGCGGACTCAAATTGGTTCACCTTGCAGCCAAGGGTTATGATTTTGAAACGCTTATTAGTCATTTGTCATTTGCAGTCCAGCCAAGGAGACCTGCCCCACGTCCAAAGGGCGAAAGGTCAAAGAGACCGTCTCACAAGGATACTCTCAAAAAACCGGTTTCTGGGAGGCTGATGGAAAATGTCCATATGCAAGGCTTCCGAAACCGGGGACCCGCCCGCAGGGTGGGGAGTCCAAGCGAAGTGCGGACAAATCCCGAGGAATGAGGCGTACAGAGAAGGACGCCGCAGTGACGAGGGATGAGGGTAACGTAGCCCTTCGATGCTTCGACACTGCTCAGCATCGACCCTGAGCGATGTCGAAGGGTCGACTTTGCTCAGGGCCATGAGCCTGTCGCATGGCAAATGGGCGTTTTCCGACAGCCTCAAATGCAGATCGAACGATGGGCTCTATGGCAATAGGTGGGAGGACCTATAAATGGACATATCAAGTGAGCAAGACTTTGTTGAATTTCACCTCCATGGCCCTTGCCGGGCAAGCAACCACGCACAACTCACAGGCGCTGCAGCTTTCCTTATCAAAAATAACGGCCATTTCCGGCCTCTCTATGTGAAGAGCACTGGTGGGACAGACTGCTGTGCATGCTCCGCATTGAAAACACTTTTCCTCATCCCTTCTGATATCTTGCCCAATATTTTCCACCTTGATGCCGAGACTCTTCAGATATCGAACGCCTTTCTGAAAGTTCTTTCGATGGCCACTCAATTCCATGACCATGAAACCCTCTTTCCTCGGGTAGATAGTGGCCTTGAGGATATTAAACGAGAGATCAAATCGCTTTACAAGGTTTACAACGACAGGTTCGTTGACCGTTTTTTTCGGAAATCTTAGGGAAAGGGTTTTGGCATACATGGGATTTCCTCCACCTTTTACTTATTCCGTGGGATGTTTACAGGCATACTGGCTGTTCTACCTCTACTTGCTGGACATGGGTTAAGGGACGGAGGGAAGGAGGGACGGAGGAACGATCTCTCAACCGTCCATTCTTCCGGTCCTCCTTTCCCCCGTCTCCCTGCAAAGCAGGTTCATACGCCAGATTTTCCTATCATATGAATGCCAGGTTGATGGCACGCACAAACTACAGGAACTTCTTTATGACTCTCTCAAAGCCTGGCAACGACCTCTCAATGGTCTTGTCCTCAACACAGTAGGCGATTCTGAAATGTCCAGGACCGCCAAAACCGCTCCCCGGGACCGTCAGAATATTTTCCTCTTGAAGCGCAGATACAAAGGAAACATCATCCTCTATGGGAGTGCGAGGAAAAAGGTAGAATGCGCCCTCGGGTTTGACCAATTCGTATCCACAGGAGGCAAGCCCCCCATAGAGCGTATCCCGCTTCCTTTGATAAATCGATACGTCCACACTCTCTTCCAATAGAGATGCTATGGCCCTTTGCATGAGGGCGGGGGCATTGACATATCCAAGGATTCGATTGCAGAGGACCATTCCCCCCGCAATCATCCCCTTGTCGGATATCTCCGGATGGAGTGCGGCATATCCAATTCTCTCCCCTGGAAGGGAAAGATCCTTAGAAAAAGAGGTTACGACAAAACTTTCCCGATAGGCATCGAAGATACTCGGTACCTCAATTCCGTCGTAGGCTATCTTTCGATAAGGCTCATCCGAAATAAGGTAGATGGGTTGCCCAAATTTTTCGCTGCCATCCGTCAACACCTTTGCCAAAGCCTCCAGTTCTCCTTCAGAGTAGACTTTTCCAGTGGGATTGTTGGGGGAATTGATCAGCACAGCCCGAGTCTTTTCTGTGATCCCCTCTTCAATAGCCCGGAAATCAAGGGAGAAATCGGGCTTGGTGGGCACCACTTTTGGTAAGCCCTGATGATTTTCCAAATAAAAATTGTATTCCACAAAATAGGGGCTCGGTATGATAACTTCCTCTTCTGGATTGAGCACTGTCTTGAGCACAATGTTTAGTGCCCCCCCTGCCCCAACGGTCATGACCACATCTTCAGGAGCGAAAGTCTGCTGATTGTAGGTGCTGAGATAATCGGCCACGACCTGTCTGGTCTCAACAAAGCCTGCATTGGGCATATAGGCATGCTGACCGGGCCTCTGGTCACTTGCCAACTCCTGAAGGACTTCCTTGAACCTGACAGGTGGCTCCAAGTTGGGGTTGCCCAAGCTAAAATCAAACACGTTTTCTGGACCAAATTCTGCCTTTCGGGCGTTACCTTCTTCGAACATCTTTCTAATCCAGGAAGATCTTTCAATCGCGGCCTCTACTTTCTTGGCAGCTGGCATAGGTGTCCCTCCTTTGAATGGGAGAAATAAGGTTCTAAGTTTCTGTCTTTTTTTTATGCTTGTCAATAGAAACCACGTTGAGTCCTCTAATCTGAAGATCTACACCTCTCCTAAGTTACTAGACTTTCAATTAAATCCTTCCCTAATCCCGGAACTTGGGTTAGAATATTTGAATTTCATTCGCTTTCCGAATTTGCGATTGTCAGATTGAGAGGTTAGAGTTAGAAATGAAGGGTAAGAGGAAATCCAGAATAGCCATACTTACAGGTGGGGGGGATGTACCAGGTCTAAATCCCTGTATCAAGACTCTGGTGTATAGGGCAGCGAGTGAAGGGATCCAAGTCCTGGGCATCAGGCGAGGCTGGGCAGGAATCTTGGCGTATAGCCCAGATACTCCCGACACTCCCGATCTGAGCTTCAAGTGCTACCAAGAATTAACGGCACCCGAGGTAAGGACCATCGATCGCTCGGGAGGGACCTATCTGCACACCTCCCGAACCAACCCGAGTGCTGCTAGGAAGAAGGACGTCCCAGATTTTTTGACCAAGGAGTTTGAAAAGGGAGAAGAGGTCAAAGACTTCACCTCTCACGTGCTCAAAAATCTGGAACACCTCAAGATCGATGCTATTGTTCCCATTGGAGGTGATGATACCCTCAGCTTTGCCGACAGATTACACCAGGAAGGTTTCCCTGTCATTGCCATTCCAAAAACCATGGACAATGACGTCTTCGGAACCGATTACTGCATTGGGTTCTCCACAGCCATCACCAGGAGCGTCAGTTTCATACATGCCCTAAGGACCTCCACCGGTTCCCATGAAAGGATTGCGGTGATTGAGCTATTCGGAAGGTATTGTGGTGAAACATCCCTTATTTCGGCCTATTTGGCAGGGGTGGATCGTGCCATTATTTCAGAAGTGCCGTTTGATCCAAAGAGGCTGGCAAAACTAATTATGAAAGACAAGGGAGCAAATCCGAAAAACTATGCCATGCTCACCATATCTGAGGGAGCGAAGATGGTGGGCGGAGAAATGCTCTTGTCTGGGGAGTCTGATGCCTATGGGCACAAGAAGTTGGGAGGAATCGGGGAGCAGACGGGCGCTATTCTCAAAGAGCTCACAGGTCAAGATGTCCTTAATCAACGACTCTCCTACTTGATGAGAAGCGGCATACCCGATTCCCTGGATTTGATGGTAGCCGTTAATTTCGCCAATATGGCCATTGACCTTTTCATTAAGGGCGTCTTTGG
>JASFIT010000365.1:0-4960 GCA_050122535.1 Desulfobacteraceae bacterium
TCTCCTATCATTCTCTTGAAGATAGAATGGTCAAGCAGGCCATGATGAACTGGGAGAGGGGGTGTACCTGCCCCCCAGATTTCCCCTATTGCAGATGCGGCAAAGTACCCCTGTTTAAGCGGGTGCACAAAAGAGGAACCAAACCCGACCCACGGGAGGTTGAGATGAACCCAAGGGCTCGGAGCGCCACGTTAAGGGCCGCAGAAAGGATCTGAAAATGGTTAGACCGATGAGACCATCCGAGGTTCAAAAAAAGCGGAATGCCAAGACAGGCATCCGGGTGGGGAACAAGAAATCCAGGAAAAAGAGACATTACATTTCTCCACGCCAAATCTTTCTCATTGCCTTCCTGCTCTTTGTCTTCATGGGGAGCGGCATCGGTTATGTGTGGTCTAACTTTGAAGGGACTCAAATCGGCTACGACCTGAGCCGTCTGCAACAGGAAGAACTGAAGCTCAAGGAGCTCAATCAGAAGCTAAGGGTTGAGCTGGCAACACTAAAATCACCTCAAAACCTGGAAAGGGCCACCCGTCGATTGGGCCTTAGACAGCCCTTGCCAGAGCAAATCGTTTTCTTGCCATGAAGGTAAAGGAAAAAAAGTGGATCCGATTTCGAATTTATCTCGTGGCCCTCTTTTTTCTGGCTGGATTGGGAACCATTCTGGCAAGAGCCTATCAACTTCAAGTTCTCGAAAGGGATAGACTAGCCTCTATTGCGCGTGCGGGTTACAGGGGGACCATCAAACTTCTCCCTAAACGGGGTACCATTTATGACCGTGAAGGACATGAACTGGCCGTCAGTGTTGAAGTGGAGTCAGTCTATGCCCACCCAAACCTTGTAAAGAGAAAAAACGACGCTGCCAAAAAGCTGTCCCGGGCCCTGAAACTGAATCGGCGGAAAACCCTGGGCCTCCTGCGAAGCAAGCGTCCCTTTGTATGGATCAAGAGAAAAATCTCCCCTAAAGAAGTGGCACGGGTGAGGGCTTTGAAATTGGAAGGGGTTGGATTTACCACTGAGACCAGACGCTATTATCCGGGACGTGAGATTGGCGCCCACCTCATTGGATTTGCCGGTGCCGATAACCAGGGCCTTGAAGGTCTCGAAAGGAAGTATGATCCTGTTTTAAAAGGGCCTCAGCACACCTTGGTGAAGATGCGGGATGCCCTCGGACGTCCTTTTTATATTAGCAGGCCAACATCTCAAGGCCCTGAAATGCATGATCTTGTCCTCACCATCGACAAAGACATCCAATACAGGGCGCAACAGGCCCTAAAGAGGGCAGTTACAAAAACGCGAGCAAAGAGTGGTCACTGCATCATATTGAATCCTGAGACAGGGGAAATTCTGGCCATGGCTGTAGTCCCCCTGTTTAATCCCAATATCTTCTGGAAATACAAGCCCTATCAATGGAGAAACCGAGCCGTCACAGATTCCTATGAGCCGGGCTCTACCGTTAAGACCTTCCTTTTGGCAGCAGCTCTGGAGTCCCGGATCGTGTCTCCACGGACCACGTTTTACTGTGAGCAGGGGGAATTTCAGTTCGCCAACCACATCATTCATGACACCAAAGGGTTTGGGGCCCTGACCGTTTCGGACATTATTGTCTTTTCCAGCAATATTGGTGCCGTCAAAATGGGCCGGAAGCTGGGTTATGAAAGATTTGTGACCTACCTCAGGAAATTTGGCTTTGGCAGCAAGACGGGGATTGATCTGAGTGGAGAGAGGAGTGGATTCATAAGGCCCTCTAAACAGGCCAAAGAGATCGACCGGGCCAACATCTTTTTTGGCCAGGGCATGACCGCAAGCTCTCTTCAAATTGCAGCTGCCACAGCAGCCATAGCCAATGGGGGAAGACTCATGCGCCCGTTTGTGGTCAAGGCGATAAGGGATCAGTCGGGTCGTGTGGTTAAAGAGATGAAGCCCCAGGTGATCAGGAGGGTCATCTCGCCTAAGACAGCCAGAAAGGTGGCTCGAATCCTGGAGGGCGTCGTGGGCGAAGATGGGACAGCCCCGCTCGCAGCCATCAGTGGATATCGGGTGGCGGGAAAGACGGGAACCTCCCAGAAGGTGGACCCCCGGACCAAGTCCTATTCTAACAAGGACTATGTGGCCATCTTTGTCGGTTTTGTCCCGGCAGACAAGCCCAGGATGGTGATCCTCATGATGGTGGATGAACCCAAAGGCAAACCATACGGGGGTTTGGTGGCTGGTCCTGCATTTGAGGAGGTGGGCACCTGGGCGCTCAATTATCTCAGGATCACGCCTCAAGTTAAACTCGCCCTGGCGAACATGGAGCCGGAGACGCAAGGGCCACGCGTATCAAAGTTAATTCAACGGCCAGAGACTTTATCAAAAAAGCCTGGACAGCTCCCGGATTTCAGGGGCCAGAGTATGCGAGAGGTCTTGAGAGGAGGAAGGGCTCTCGGCCTGAACGTTGTCCTGGAAGGCACAGGGCTAGCTGTAAAACAGACGCCACGGCCTGGTTCTTCCCTAAAAAAAATTAACACCGTTAAAGTGCGTTTCAAACCACCGAGGTGAATGTTGCTGAGACGAAGCGGAGCTCACAATTAGGCTATGAAACTGAGTCACTTATTAGAGGCGTTAAATTCGTACGATCTCACCGGTAATCCAGAACAGGAGATTAAAGGTGTGGCCTACGATTCACGTCAGATCAAGCCAGGATACCTCTTTGTTGCCCTCAGAGGTCACGCACTGAACGGCCACCACTATCTGGAGGATGCCCTTCATAATGGCGCGGCGGCATTGGTTGGTGAAGAATTCCCGGGACTGACGGGAGATCTGACAAGCGTGCGGGTTCCCAATTCAAGGGAGGCCCTCTCAAAACTTGCTGCCCGATTTTACAACGACCCTTTCAGGGGCATCACCCTCATTGGGATCACGGGCACCAACGGTAAGACCACCACCAGTTATTTCCTGGAGTCCATACTCGAGGCAGCGGGCAAGAAGCCAGGCGTGATCGGAACGATCAATTATCGTTTTATGGGTAAGACCCATTCTGCGCCGGTTACAACACCTGAATCCCTTGATCTCATGCGTTTCCTTCGTGAGATGGCAGATGCGGGTGTGACAGATGTGATCCTGGAGGTCTCTTCCCATGCCCTGGATCAAAAGAGGACGGGGGAGTGCCCATTCAAGCTGGCCGTATTTACCAATTTCTCCAGAGACCACCTGGATTACCATAACACCATGGAAGAATACTTCAAGGCCAAGAGTCTCCTGTTCCAGGGCCTTAAGGAAAGCAAGCCGGAGGCCGGTTCAACAGCCATCATCAACATGGACGACCCCAGGGGAGAAGAACTGACCGCCCTAACCGAGGCACCGGTGTTGACCTATGGCCTTCGTGAGGGATGGGATGTGAGAGGGGAGCGCCTCTCAGCGGGCAGGTCTGGGCTCAAGGCGAGGCTGATAACCCCTGTGGGAGAGGTGGACATCCGATCTTCTCTCATAGGAGAGATTAATATCTACAATATCCTGGCCGCTTCGGCCGCCGCCATATCCCTCAATGTTGATCTTGATGCGGTAGCGGAAGGCATAGAGCGCTTGGAACGGGTCCCGGGAAGGCTGGAGCTGGTGAAAAACCAGAGTGGCCTCAATCTGGTGGTCGACTATGCACACACACCCGATGCGCTCTTGAAGACACTGAGAACCCTGAGACCCATCGTAAATGGCAGGTTGATCACTGTCTTTGGGTGTGGGGGAGATCGGGACAAGGGAAAGCGGAGCGAAATGGGGTTGGTCGCTGGAAACAATAGTGACCTGGTCTTTATAACCTCTGATAATCCCCGAAGTGAAGATCCCCTGTCCATTATTGCGCAGATCGAAAAAGGGACCCAAGCGACAGGTCTCATCCGATTGAACAATTCCCCGCAAAGGCCCGTCACGGAGTCAGGATATTTTGTTGAAGCGGATCGACGGCAAGCCATACGTAAAGCCGTTGCACTGGCCGATGAAAGGGATCTGGTACTGATCGCGGGAAAAGGTCATGAGGACTACCAAATTGTTGGTGGAAAACGAAAGCGCTTTGATGATCGAAAGGAGGCTGCCCAGGCTGCCTCGAAAGCCGGTCACTAGTCACTGGTCATTGGTCATTTGTGTTCGGAATTCAATAAAGAGAAGCCGCCTTTCAGCAATAACGCTTACTGGCAGATGACAAATGACACCAAAATGGGGCGAGATAACTGCAGAGACAGTCATTGCGCCGATTCAGGGGGAACTCGTTTCCGGCCCCCAAGAGGTGGTTCTCAGCGGTCTCAGCACGGATTCAAGAAACATAGCCCAGGCAGAGCTCTTTTGGGCGCTCAAGGGCGAGAGATATGACGGCCATGATTTCGTGAGGCAGGCCATTGAGAAGGGCGCCGCAGGGGCCGTGATACAGAAGGGCTATAGGCCTGAGATACCTGTTACACGGAATCCTGTCCTCATTGCGGTGACCGATACCTTGAAGGCCCTTGGCGACCTGGGGAATTGGTGGAGAAAGGGACACCCTATCCCTGTTGCCGCAATCACCGGTAGCGTGGGAAAGACCACCACCAAGGAGATGGCAGCCAGGATCCTGGGATTGCATGCCCTGACCTTGAAGAATGAGGGGAATCTCAACAACTTGATCGGCCTACCCCTCACGTTGCTGTTGTTGGAGCAATCCCACCGAAGAGCTGTACTGGAGATGGGCATGAATCGACCTGGTGAGATTGCCCGTTTGACCGAGATAGCAGAACCGGACGTGGGCCTCATCACCAATGTGGGAAGGGCCCACCTGGAAGGACTGGGCCACATCAACGCCGTGGCCAGGGCGAAGGTGGAGCTGCTGGAAAAGATGTCCGAGAAAAGCCAGGCTATTTTGAATGGCGACGACGAACTGCTCCTGAGAGCAGCGGCACCCTTTCAAAGAAAGGTTGCGACCTTTGGCCTCGGGCCGGGGAATCAGATCCGGGCTGAAAAA
>JASFIT010000366.1:0-4942 GCA_050122535.1 Desulfobacteraceae bacterium
CGCCCAGGTCCAATAACTCGCGATGTCTCCAGCAACCATCATCTCTGTAAGACTCGCAGAGGGTGTAATGATAATGATCCTCAAAATTTTGTCGTTTTAAGTACAAGGCCTACTACTCTACTTTCTCCTATTAGGATATGCCCCCTAAACTCTCATGTCAAACAGGGAGATGTCTTTTCGGTGGCGTGGGGCAGCCATCCAAATCGCGAAGATCCCGAGGCTTATACAGCCCAGAGAAAGCGTGAAAGGGATGAAATAGCTTCCCATCGAGTCGTAGAAGTACCCGCCTATATAGGCCCCCAACGCGCCTCCCAACCCGTATTCGATGGATACCGTCGCTATGATGCGGCCAAGAGATGGTCCGGAGAAGAGATCACCCATGGTGCTCGAGTAAATGGGGCCCAGACCTCCCTGGCCGAGGCCGTAGATGATTGCAAAAGCGTAGAGCATCCAGGGAGCCGAAGTATCTCGTACAAATAGAAACAGCAACAAACCCAAAAAGGCGGCGCCACTACCCAGGGTGAATGCCATTTCCCTGCCAACACGATCTGAGAGGGACCCAAAGAGAACCCCTCCTGCCGAGGAAAGTAGCCCCACCAATCCCAAAAGTGATGCGGCCAACATCTGACTATACCCTGAATCAACCACGTGGACGGCCTGATGGACAAGCAGCATGTTGGCGTAAAAACCATGACAGAAGACCACCACAGCTATCCACCAAAAGGTTCCGGCGCGAAGGGCCGCTTTGAACGTCCAATTCTCGGCGTTACCGAGGAATGTGGTTCCGCTTGGCCCTCCGTTCTGTTGCGTTCCAAGTCTTTCGTCAGACCCGGGATCAATGCCGTCAGGATGCTGGCCGGCCGCCGCCGGAGAGCGCCGTTGAAACAACGCGGTTGCAGGAACAACGATAAAAAGAATGATGCCGGCAAGAATTAGGAAGGCAGTCCTCCAGCCCGCCGTTTCGATAATAAACTCGGTCAGGGGCAAAATTACCAAAGCGCCTATTCCAATACCTGACAGGGCCAGACCGCTCGCCAGACCCCTTTTCTGAATAAACCACCTTGGAATGAGTGCCGCGTGTGGACCAAAGCCTATGGTGTTTATGCCTATGGCCATAATCACCCCGAAGCATAGGTAGAGATGCCAAATGGTGGTAATGCGGCTGGCCGCAACAAGGCCTAACGACAGAACGGCTGCACCTAACGGGAAAAGCCTTCGGGGGCTAAACCGATCTATCAGGAGTCCTGTGACCAGGGCAAAAGCGGCATTCACGATCATGGCGAGCGAATAGGCCCCGGCCGTCTCGCCGCGACCCCAACCATATTCTCCCAGAATAGCGACATAGAAAATGCCAAAAGAAAAACGCGTGCCCAAAGCGAGGAAGAGGGTGATGAAGGAGACGGCCACAATCACCCAACCGTAATAAAACCTATCTGATTGCCTGTTCACTCTATAAAGGCTTTCTATCTATAGGTACTGCTGCAACAGCACACAAAGGAGAACGTAGAGTTGGTGTTGGATCCTCTTTTAGGCCCGTATGGGCGGTTGGCGATCTGTCCAGGGCCTTGCCTCCTCGAGCTGGGCTGCGAGACGAAAGAGGGTGGCCTCATCGCCGAAGCGCCCCACAAAGTGGGTGCCAACAGGAAGACCTTCCGCGTTCCAGAATAGGGGCACAGACATGGCGGGTTGTCCTGTGCAGTTGCAAAGTGGCGTGAAGGGCACAAATTCACCTGTCCGAAAAAACCCTTGCAGGGGGTTCTCGGGTGGGGAATCAAAGGTACCGAGGGGCACAGGCGGTTCAGCCAATGTGGGCGTTAGCCACAGGTCAAAATCCACAAGAAAGGAGGCCATGACTCGGCCCAATCCCTGGAGCACCTGGAGAGCGAGCAAATAATCCGATGCATTGGCCTTGCGCCCCATCTCGGCGAGGGCCCAGGTCAGAGGCTCTACTTTGTCCGCATTCACAGGCTGACCGGTCATGAGGGCGATGCCGTCGAGCGTGGAGGCAACCCCTGCCGACCAGACAGCGAAAAAGGCCTGTATGAGGAGACCTCCATCTATTTCTGGAGCCGCCTCCACCACCTCGTGGCCAAGATCCCTGCATAGGGCGGCTGCGTCCTCAACGGCTTTCACGCAGTCCTGGTGAATCGTCACACCTGTCGCTGACTTGGTAGTGAAAGCGATTTGCAATTTTCCAGGATCGGCACCAACCTCCTCAAGAAAGGGACGCACGGGCGGGGGTGCCCAGTAGGGATCGCCCGCATCGGGCCCGGAGGTGGCATCTAAAAGCGCTGCACTGTCCCTGACCGAGCGTGTAACTGCATGCTCTGCGACCAGTCCGCCCATGAGCTCGGTGAAATCAGGACCAAGGGGGTTGCGCGCCCTGGTGGGCTTAAGGCCGAAGAGGCCGCAACATGAGGCCGGGATCCGGATCGATCCGCCGCCGTCGTTGGCATGGGCCATGGGAACCAGGCCGGCTGCCACAGCCGCAGCAGAACCTCCGCTCGAGCCCCCGGTCGTCCGTTCCGTATTCCAGGGGTTTCTACTCGGGCCGAAAAGACGAGGCTCCGTGGTCGGAAGAATGCCAAACTCAGGGGTATTGGTCTTGCCCAGGATGATCAAGCCGGCACCCTTTAGTCTCTTCACCAATTCCGTGTCGTGGTCAGGCACGAAGTTGCGCATGAGTTCAGAGCCCAGGCTCATCGGCACACCCTTGTAAGCCGCAAGCAGATCTTTTAGCAGGAAGGGAACCCCCGCGAATGGTCCCCTGGAGATACTCCCTTTTGCCGCAGCACGGGCCTCGTCGTAAATGGGTGTGACCACGGCGTTGAGTGTGGGATTGAGGCGTTCAATACGTTCAATGGCAGACTCAACCAGCTCGATGGACTGGACCTCCTTTCTCCGTACCAGGTCGGCTTGGGCCGTCGCATCAAGATGGGCCCATTCATCCAGTTTTGCCATGCATGTCCTCCCTCTTTCTGGTTACAAAGGTTATGGTCGAGCTATTTTCAACCCCTCTATCCTAAAGGGGAAAATGGGCAGGCTAAACAGCTGTGCAGGTGCGCGCGATGATTTCATTCTTCATTCCCGCAGAAAGATCGTTGAAGTATGCTGAGTATCCAGAAACCCTGATCAAAAGGTGAGGGTAAGCCTCTGGATAATCCCGGGCTTCAATCAGGACCGAAGGATCCAGGACATTGAGCTGTACCTGCATGCCACCCCGTCTGAAATAGGTTTTAAAGAGATTTTGCAGAGCCAGTCTTCCGGTCTCTCCCTTAATGGTGTTGGCAGCAAATTTTACGTTCAAGTTCAAGCCATTTGCAATTTTTGTCGCATCGATTCGATTCACCGAGTTTAACATGGCCGTCGGGCCATTCCTGTCCTGCCCGTTGGAGGGCGCCATACCAGAGGCAAAGCTCTCGCCCTTTCTTCTTCCACTGGAAAGGGCGGCTGTCACCTCACCAAAATACTGATGTGCGGTCACTGAATAAACGCCTGTGGTATATTTGCCCCCTCGCGTATTTACGCGGCCCTCCAGGTTTCTTGTGAATTGGTCAAGGACATATGCGGTCCAGCCATCCACCGCTTCATGATCATTCCCGAACTTCTCAAGATTGCGAAAATATTTCATCCATCTTTTGTCCTGGAAATCCGTTTTCAGCAGATCCACAAGTTCTGGCATTGCCAAACGCTTCTCCCTAAACACAGCCTGCTCAATGGCGTAGAGGGCATCACCCGTGTCAGCTGGGCCCACACATTGAATGCCTGAGAAGTTGTATGTGGCTCCGCCGGAAGTGGAGCAGACGCCTCTTTGCAGGCATCCGTCCAGGAGCATACTTGTGAGAGGTGTGGGGTGGTATTTTGCATTGGCCATTTCAATGGCCTGAAGGTCTTTAATGAGTTTCTCGATGCCGTGAGAGAGTTGGGTTTCAAATGCCTGCTTCACATCATCCATGGATCTCATTTCAGAGGCGGGCATGCTTTTGGGGCCAGATCGCATGAGGGAACCGAATCGCTTGCCCCCATTCAGGGCAAGCTCCAGCATGATGGGAACATTGAAGAGGGCCGCATCGGTTGATGAGAAGCTTTTGCCCTGAGAGACTGGCTCTACACAACCAACGGCGGTATAGTTTCTCGCGTCTTCAATGTGATATCCATTGCGAACCAGTGTCTCCAAGATCACATCATCATTATAAAGGGCGGGAGAGTTGCTTCCCCTGGAAAAGATTTCAAATATTTTCTCCATATACATATCTGGGACATGCTTGTGAACCCTGGCATGGTAGTTGGGTTGGCGCATTCGAAGTTCATCCATCACTTCCAGAAAAATGTGGGATAGCGCGTTGGAACTGTCGTTACCCTTTCTATCTAATCCCCCAACTGTGACCACCTGACCATTGAACATCCCGCCGTGGAACTTGGTGATGAGCTTTGAAAACACGGGAACGATCTCTGACATCTTGATGGAAAAGGCAGAAACAAGTTCTTTTGCGTTCTCCCGGGTCAGGATGCCCTTCTCCACGTCTCTTTCATAGAAAGGATAAAGATAATAATCCATTCTACCGGGGCAGATGGCGTTATCGAGGCTTTCAAGGTTGATGGCGATCTGGGCAAGAAAGACCGACTGCAAGGCCTCACGAAAGGTTGTGGCCCCTTGTTGAGGGACCCTCTCGCATACGCTTGCGATGTCCAGGAGTTCTTGCCGACGCACCGCGTCCATTTCACTCTCTGCCATGTGAAATGCAAGATCTGCGTAGCGTTTTCCGAACTGAGCCAGCCCGTGGGCAATGATCCTAACGGCTTCATAGAAATTCCATGGATCAGAGTACACAGGAACCTCATGCTGTAGGGCATTGACTTCAGAGATGATCCCATCTGTTCCCATTCTGATCAGCTTTTCATAATCGGGTGCCAGATGCGCCACCCCTCCGCTCTCATTGAT
>JASFIT010000367.1:0-4928 GCA_050122535.1 Desulfobacteraceae bacterium
CACAAACCTCCGCAGGGTTGAGGTCAGGTCCTCGTCTGACATGGCCCGCATGCGTTCCATCCACTGCAAGGCTTCGAGCATGGTCATTTCAGGCAAGAACATGCAGCAAACACCGGGTTCATCACACGTGCACTGGGTCTCAGGCAGACGCTCATAGAAGTCTTGTAACCGAGCGAACAGTGGTTTCGCCTTTGAAATGGCCGCCCCAAGATCTCTTGCAGTGATCATTTAAATCCTCTCTAAGCAAAGTCAGTGTTTAGAAATGCTGTGACCCAAAATTTCTTCATTTAGATGGGTCCCTATCTTATGGGTTTGTTAGTCTGTTTGAGATAGGTTTCATCAATAAATTCATCAAATTTCGGCAGTTCATGGATCCTCCCAATGTCCCGCAGGAACTCCGCCATGGATTCGAGGCTCCTCTTTGTCTCATCGTTCATCGTCACATCGTAATAGTGAAAACCCATGGCCTTCTTTATGATCGCAGCATCCAGCCCCGTAATCCTGGATTGAATTTTGGCAGCTTCGTCGGGATTGCTTTTGATGAACTCCGTCGCTCTCATCAAAGCTCTGAGCATCTTTACTATCATAGCCGGGTGCTCTTCAGCGAAGCTTGAACTTACAACAAGTAATATCGGGTATGTGTTCTGAAGGTCGCCAAGGGTGGCCAGTTCGTGGCCATAACCTCCTGCCTCAGCCTGAGAGGGAGTAGGTTCGCTCGAAACAATGGCATCCAGTTCCCTGGCTGCCAGTGCTGTCAGTTGAAGGGAAGGCGACATGTCCACGATCGCGTTGTTAATTTTGAGGCCATGCTTTTTGGCGAAGAGCAGCAGTCCGCCATGGGTTGAAGTCCCTTTCTTGACACCTATCCGTTCTCCCTCCATGTCTGAAAAACTGTTTATGGCGCTGCCACTGGAGACAATGATCCGATGCCTGTGTTCTCCTCCGCCATGAGAGCACACGATTTTGAATGCATCACCTCTCCTGGCACCCACAATGATCCCCGTCGTGTCTCCCATGGTTCCAAACTCGGCGTTGCCAGAGGTCAGGGCCTCTGTACATTCAGGTCCGCTGCTGAACATCCTCGGGATAATGGCTAGTCCTTCGTCCTCTAAATACCCCTTTTCAATGGCAATTATCGACGCTGCATCCGCCACCCGGTCCTGGTAGGCAAAGGTGAAACCAAGTTTCGCCTCATGCCTTTGGGTCATGAAATAGACCCCGATTCCGCCTATCATGGCGGCAATTCCGAGAATAAGTAAAAGTGCACGATTAATGATTTTCACCCTTTTCGCTCGTGCGGCTCGGTACGCTTCACGTGTCTGTTTGCTTCCAGTAGAAGGGTTTCGTTTCGAAGACCCGCCGTGTCCTTCTTCAAAGGGCATTTGTTCTCATCTCCTGGAATCCATCTCCTTTTAGACTCATCCTTCCCTCCCTCTGCCTTGAACCTGGTTGAACCAGTCTTTGCTCGCCATACCTCTAGTTTGTCTCCTCTGGTGGGCAGCATAACATGAGATGCTGCAACAGCTCCTTTCTCACGTTTGACACGGCAGGGCTGAACATATTTCTGGGCCTGGACATTTCAAGCCTCATCTCCTTCTGAATCCTCCCAGGTCTTTTCGTGAAAAGGATTACGCGGTCGGCCAGCAGTACCGCTTCTTCGATGCAATGGGTCACAAATATGACGGTTTTCATCTCCTCCTCCCAGATGTTTAGAAGTTCCACATCGAGCCGATTCCTCGTCTGTTCGTCCAGCGAACCAAAGGGTTCGTCCATCAGGAGTATGTCAGGCTCTAGGGCAAGGGTTCGTGCAATCGCCACTTTCTGCTTCATTCCGCCTGAAAGCTCATGGGGACGGGCGTGGTCGAATCCTCTCAGCCCGACCAGATTTAAGTAGTGGCGTACAATTTTTACACGCTCATCCTTGGGCACGCCCTGGGCCTTCAGGCCAAACTCCACGTTTCCGAGAACGCTCTTCCATGGATAGAGGCTGAATTCTTGGAAGACCACGCCCCTCTCCGGGGAGGGGCCCTTAACTTCCGTTCCATTGACAAGTATTTGCCCTCTGGTTGGCTTAACAAATCCGGCGATCATGTGGAGGAGTGTCGTCTTCCCGCATCCACTGGGCCCGATGAGGCAGACGAATTCATTTTTCTCCACCTTTAGATTGAGGTCCTGTAGTGCGTATATCCCTTTTTTCTCCTTAGGATATAGAAAAATTTTTGTGACGTTCCTGCATTCAGCTATCACGTTAGCGCTCCTTGGACAATCCCAGCTGCTCCATAACTTTCTTTTCAATCACAGTGAAAATGACTTTTTCGATGATTAGGCCGATAAAGCAGATGATCACAATGCACGCTAATGCAGCCTCAAAGTCCAATGACCATCTCGCCTGGATCAGAGAGTAGCCTAAACCTACGGATACACCGACGATCATCTCAGCTGCTATGAGCACCCTCCACCCGTTTGCAAAGCCAATACGGAATCCGTTTGTAATCGAGATCATGGAAGCCGGTATCATGACCTTAAAAAAGATTTCCCCCCTTCTCAATCCCATCATTTCAGCCGCATTCGTGTAGATCTTTGGAACGCTCATTATGCCTCCCGTGGTGTTGATGATGACTGGGGGCAAAGCGGTCATGAAGATCATGAAGATGGTAGCCGTTTCTCCCAAACCGAATATGAGGAGGGCGATGGGTAGCCAGGCCAACCCAGGGATTAACTGCAAGACGTAAATGGCTGGCATGCCTATGTCATGCGATGACCTGGATGCCCCTAGGACCATCCCCATCATGAGGCCAATGGCAACAGCTAGTCCATATCCTATCCCCCACCTGATCAAGCTGCTCGTCAGATGGGCTCCAATCGTTTTCCCGTAGAGGGGCGTTCCAGAAAAGAGGTCTCCCAGCCTCTGGAATGTCTCTAATGGCGTGGGAAAGGACACGCCTCTAGCATGGATGACAAAAGTGGCTGCCAGCTGCCAGAGCGAGATGATAATGATGAGCGCAAGAACATTAATGACCAAAGTCTTTAGAATGACCTTGGATTGCCTTGCCCTATACTCAAATTCCTCTTGACATGGTGGAAGAACAAGCTCAGTCTCTTTTGAGTGGAAAAAATCAAAACAACCCATCAACTCAGTATTCTCTCCATTCTATAAAAGGAGGTGTGCAAAGGTTTCGGACGGCGAGGTTCTCAAGCCTAGTGAACAGAATCGGGGACGGTCATCTCCTCTCTTAACATGGTCTTAAGCCGACGCTTCCACACGGCGTAGAGGTCTTTCAGGGCCTCATCACAATCTAGGGATTTCCCCAGATACTTTAGTTGGCCCAGACAATAGCCCAATTCCATGGACAGCATAATGCTGACGGGTATGGCCAATTCTTGTCCAATTTCTACGGCCGAGCGCCCTTTGTCCACCTCTTCTATGTAGGCTTGCTTATCAAATTCCGGCCCCAAGAGTTGAAAAACCCTGTCCGAAATCGCCTCCAACATGGTTTCGTAAAAGTCCGGATGATCCACACGAATCTCGATTTTATCACCCACGAGCGTAATGCTTGATTTCATGGCCTTGCCTGTAATGATCTTATCCTTTCCCAATCAAGGCATACCAGGTCACGGATGCCTGATCCGTTCCAGACCGGTAATCACCCCATGACAACGGCACGCAGTACTCACTAAGAGGTGGCCTCTTGCTTGCTCCACGTTGTCAAATAGTGCAAAAAGATGTTTAGGGCGATAACCCCCGATGCCGGCTCCCAACTGGTGGCTCCGAATGGCCAGCGCTTTAAAGGGAGGTAGCTGTATGTCACCAAGGATCTCGAACATATTCCGTTTTCTTGGCTCTCCCGTAACCGTACAAATGTCCCGGGGCTCAGCACAATCATCCGGGCACCTGAAATCGGCGTGACTGACGTAGACATTCCCATCGGATCCACGAATGGGATTGGGGATGAGAGGCTCTATCTCAGGGGGCAAGGTAACGCGGCGAAGTCGTTCTGGGCCCAGACGAAGCAGAAACCACTCGGCAGCCAGGTGCACAGGCAATGCGGGGATGATCCAGTCTGGCGAGTGGGATGCGGTAAGATGCTGTTCCAAGAACGCCACGCCGTCAGCCCGTTCCAGCGTGACATAAGGGCCTTCGCACCGCAATAAATTCTTCTTGACTGGATCCACAAGGACGAAGCGTGTCTCTTTTCTGCTTTTCGACAACCTATCGAATGCAATGAATCCGAACTGACCCACACCTATGATCCATATCTCTTCCATAATCAGAACTCAATCCCTTTTTGCGCCTTGACTCCTTCGTTGAAGTGATGTTTGACTTCTTTCATCTCAGTAACAAGGTCTGCAATATCCAGTAGCTCTTTTCTCGCATGTCGTCCGGTCAAGACCAGATGGAGTTCCGGAGGTTTTTTTGTGATCGCTCGAATCAACTCCTCGATCTTGAGGAGTCCAAAATCAATGGCCACATTTATCTCATCGAGAACGATCAGGTCGTAAGACCTGCTCACTATCGCATCCTCAAAGGCTTCAAGCCCTTGGTGAGCGATATGCAAATCAAGGGCTTCACAAACCCTATTGTGAACAAACCCGGGACGGCCAAAACGCTTGATGGTGATGGGAAGGCCAGTGTTGGTTAATGCTTTCGTTTCACCGATGGCCGGCAGTCCTTTCATAAACTGCAAGATGAGCACGCGAAGCCCCTGTCCCGCAGCCCTAACGGCCATTCCCAATGCGGCTGAAGTTTTTCCTTTTCCGCTACCGGTCAAAACAAAGATTAATCCGTTGCGTTCTCCGATTCCCATCTGCGTTTAGTCCTATCATTTTGATATGATTAAGAAAAAATGGTGCTGGGAGAAAAATACAACAAAACAGGGAACCCTAGCAAGGGATTAATGCCCTTGTATGCAACAACGATTGTCCTTTCG
>JASFIT010000368.1:0-4910 GCA_050122535.1 Desulfobacteraceae bacterium
CTCATGAAAGCCACCGAGATCGCGTAAAAAAAGAGGTTGCTGCGCGGAGTTTACCCTGAGCAATTCGAAGGGCTCGCAACGATGGACAAAATACGGATTCTCAGCTGCCGTCTAGTCTATCAAGGGATCTTTTCTGCTTCCGCATCATGAGACTCGCGATGATGAACCAGAGCACCGAGATTACCTGTAGCGCAAGCATGAGACCAAAGCCTGCCTTGTAGGCCACGGGGGCGTAATTTCCCTCAGGGGAAGTGGGCCAAAGATTAATCACTTCACCAATACCCCATTGCTCACCAAAGGCTGTCACAAACAGCATCACATTGAGACCCGTGTTCACCCTACCTGCAAGATTCCCCGGAAAGCTTTGGCACAGAATGGCATACGTGATGATACCCGTAGTACCAAAGAAGCCAAAAAGTATCCAAAGGGGGATGGTTAGAGCAGCCCACTCTAAGATGATCAGTGCCTGCACAACCATGAACACGCTCATGCCAAACACGGCCACATGGAGTGGTTTTATTCCCAGCCTGCTCAGACGCTCCGCCAATGCCCCCAGTAGACCAAAACCGGCAATCATCGCCGCGGCTATCATCAGAAGTCCCTTGGCCACGCCCATCCGATCAAAGTCTGCCACATCCCTCATCCAGGGCCCTGCCCACAGGGTTTGCACGGCAAGAAAGGTCGCCTGGGACATGACTGACCAGGGTGCGATACGCCAAAACACAAAACTTGAATAGACCCTGCCAATACCGCCCAATTGATCTCTCAGGCCTTCGCTACCTCCCTCAGGCTTACGGTCCGGTACCACAAAAAATATGGCTGCAGCCACGACCAGCGTAAGCACAGCCAGCACGGTGAATACACCCCGCCAATCCGTGATCTGAAGGGCTAATTCCACCGGTGCTGTTCCTGCTAAAGCGCCTAGACCCCCCACGGCCACCTGAAGACCATTGATGAGGGGCAATCGTTCTTTGGCAAACCAGATTGCGTAGGCCGTGAAGGGAGCCATCAAACAGGATGAGACCCCGAACCCGATGAGGGCACGACCAGCAAGGAGACCCGAAGCGCTACCCGCCCTTGCAAAAACAAGGGCCCCAAGGGCGGCAAAGATCAGCAGGCAGGCCTCGGTTTTTCTAGGTCCAAAACGATCAAGCAATACCCCTAAGGGGAGTTGGAAAGCGGCGAAAGTGAGAAAATAGGTGGATGTGAGAAGGCCCAGGTCTGCAGGCCCCAGGCTGAGGTCTGCCACCAGATTGGGTGCGATCACGGCATTAACGACGCGATACAGGTATGAGAAAAAATATCCAATAGCAAAAGGGACAAAGATGCGTAGTAAGGTTGTGCGTGAAGTGTTCAACGGCTCACCTCTTCCACTCTGAGACACACGGTTTCTTTTCATCAGGCGAACGGATAGTAGAAAATGGAGGATTGTGTGTCAAGCGCTGAAGGCAATCTTTATCTCGACTAAGAGATTAACTTATGGTGGGGAAACTCGTGGTCAAGAGAAGAAAGAATGTTTTGATCTTTTTAGGCAAATGTTAAGGTTTGTAGTACATGAGCTGTTTTGCATAGGGTGAGATGTGATCCACCAAATCCTTTGCCTCTTCTTGGGACAAAGATTTGAACGATCTGGCCATACTCACATTCTCTTCCAATTGATCCACATTATCGCAGCCAATGACAACCGTGCTGATGGGCTGCGAAAGGGCAAAGCGCAGATATGGCTCCATGCCCTTGAATCCGGGTATCTTTGCAGCAAATCCCCTGAAATAGACTTTCATGCCAATTATTCCCATTCCCTTCTCATTAGCAAGAGGAATCACATGATCAAGAAAACTCTCAAAAGCGGGTTCTGCCGGATTCACTGGGAGCAACACGGTATCAAAGTCATACATCTCCATACAACGCCTTAAGATAAATGGATCATGATGACCGGTCACGCCAATGAACCTCGTCCATCCCTTATCTTTTGCCTCCACAAAGGCCTCCATAGCCCCATCTGGACCGAATATCTGTTCCATATCCTCTTCGGTTCGCACATCATGGACCTGCCATAAATCAAGATGATCCGTATTCATATTCTTCAGGGTTTCACGCAGATGATCCAAAGCCCCATTTTTATCCCGTGCATGAGATTTGCTGGTGAGAAATATCTCCTTTCTCCTCTCATTTAGAGCCAGGCCGTAATAGGATTCACTTCCCGAATAGGCCCTGGCGGATTCGAAGTAGCCTATTCCCAGGTCTATGGCCCGATTGATTAACGCATAGGCCTCTTTTTCGTACCCATATGTTCTGAGTATCCCCTCCCCACCGAGCCCCAGGATGGTAACTTCGACCCCAGTTTTCCCAAGTTTTCTCTTTGGAATATCCATATCAGGATCCCATGAAATGGAATTAAGCCTGCAAGTGACAACTATTTAAAAACCATTATTTTAAAGGTATATCTGCTCATCAGCTTGATCAAGCACTTTATTCGCTTCAGAGACCAGTTTGAAAGGAGTAATATCTGAGCCAATGCGGGGGACCCAATCTGAAGAATAACGTTCTTCTTAATGATATTGAAGAATGATAAACCTTGATAATAGTTGGCAATTGTTCTAAAAATCCGAGATAGGATGTCTGAAGAGTCGCAGATGGACTGCGATACACCATAAGTAGAAATTAGAGTGAAAGGAGGTTAAGTCTATATGAAGGTAAAAACATTTGCGTGCCCCATAAAGATCTTCAAGGCAAAGGGAGAATTGGACGAGTTGGATAGGATGGTCAATGAGTTCATAGAAAGTAACAATGTAAAGAAGATTATCTCAGTCAGTGACACCTGCACCACAGATGACACTGGTTCCACAATCGGTGTTATCAGAGTTCTCGCGTATGAGTGAAAACCGCTCTTTTCCCATTTCTGGGACAAAGGTTTAGGTACCGCATATACATTGCTCTTTTCCTAACGGATTGTGCGCATATGCCTGCAAATCTGCCACCCCAATACTTTGAAGCGGAAAAGCGTTTTAGAGAGGCAAAAACGCCCGAAGGGAAGGTGGAGGCCCTGGAGGAGATGTTGACCATTATGCCCAAGCACAAGGGCACAGATAAACTCCGGGCCGATGTCCGTCGCAAAATCTCCAAATTCAAGACCCAGTCTCAGCAGAAAAAGGGCGTCTCAAGGCGTGAATCCGCTTATTCCATTGACAAGGAAGGGGCGGCCCAGATTGTGGTCATTGGTCCCGCAAATGTGGGGAAATCATCACTTATCGCCACTTTGACCAACGCCACCCCTGAAGTGGCTGATTTCCCCCACTCCACTTGGAAACCGACTCCGGGGATGGTCCCCTACGAAAACATCCAGTTTCAATTGGTAGATACACCACCCCTATCTCAGGAGCACATGGAGCCCGGGCTAGCGGACCTGATCCGACGTGCCGATATCTTAATTATCCTTCTGGATCTCCGTGGGGATGCCCTCGAACAACTTGAAATGACCCTTTCCCTACTCCGAGAATTGCGGGTTTTCCCCGAGGGTGACCCCATTCCTGAAGACCTGAAAAAGCCTCCCTTTATCAAGAAGGTGCTCCTTGTGGTCAACAAAATGGATCAGGTAGAGGACGAAGAAGACTACGAAGTCTTTTTAGAGCTTTCAGAGACGCGTCTCCCAATCCTGGGCATTTCCACCCGCACCAAGCGCAACCTGACAGCCTTCACTGAAAGGATCTTCGAGCTTTCTGATATTGTGCGCGCCTACACCAAGGCCCCAGGAAAAGAACCTGATCTGAATGCACCGTTCGTCGTTCCCAAGGGTAGCACCCTGGAAGATTTGGCCGCAAAGATACACAAAGACTTCCAGCAAAAATTGAAGTTTGCCAGAATATGGGGCAAAGAGGTCTACGATGGCCAGATGGTGCAACGAGATTACGTGCTTCAAGACGGAGACGTGGTGGAGATGCATATTTGATAAACGGAATGGAGTGATGGAGTGTTGGAGGATTGGAGTATTGGCCTACGCCTCTAAGATTCTGATGGAGTGATGGGGGGTAAGGCGGTTGAAAGATTCAGACAAAAAAATTCGCAGGGTACTCCTTATGCCCATCAAGTGGCCATATCTGATTTCTTTGATCCTCATTATGGGGATCGCTTTTTACATCTTTTATCCAAAGATTGAGAACTTCTTTATCTTCTTTCCCCAAAGCGCTTTTGACTTCACACCTGAAGGTATGCAATTGAACCATGAAGAAGTTTATTTCCATACCAAGGATGGAAAGAAACTCCACGGCTGGTTTTTCCCTCTGGATGGAGCGTTCCCGGTCATTCTTTTTTGCCATGGAAATGCAGGAAATATATCTCACCGGCTTTTTAACGTGGAATTGCTTTTGAAGCACGAGCTCCAGGTTTTTATTTTCGACTATCGAGGATATGGCAGGAGTTCCGGAAGGCCTTCTGAAAAGGGAATTTACACAGATGGTCTGGCAGCCTATGACTATCTGATCAAAGAAAGGCATATTCTCCCTGACCAGATCATAATATTTGGGCGTTCTCTCGGCGCAGCAGTTGCCATAGAGGTGGCCTTGCAGAAAGAGATCAGATCCATCATTATTGAAAGCGCCTTTACCTCCACAAAGGACATGGCAAGGGCCATATGGCTATTCCGGCCCGTCTCCTACTTTTTGCCAGCTCACTACAATAACCAGAAGAAAATCATCGATCTTGATGTTCCGAAGCTTTTCATACATGGTGAAAGAGATGAGATCGTACCCTTTTCCATGGGCAAAAGGTTATTCGAAAGTGCCAAAGCCCCCAAATATTTTTTTCCTTTAAAGAGAGCCGGTCATAATGATACGTTTGAGGTAGCTGGAGAGAAATACTTTCGAACCATTGCCACCTTCATAAAGGAGGCGAGGATCTGAGGCCACAAACTCATA
>JASFIT010000369.1:0-4896 GCA_050122535.1 Desulfobacteraceae bacterium
CTCTGTGACCAGATTCCAAAGATCACTGAGCAGGGTCTCGTGTGGCAAAATCTCTCCCATGAACAGGCCAAGGCGTTTGCGGATTGTGTGGAAAACCAGGAATTCATCCGCGGTCAGTTGGAGGAACTGGGCCTGATCGCCTTTGTGGCAGACGGTGCCCTGCTACCGCGGGAGAGCGGCAACAGCCAGAGACCCCTTGCCCAGAAAGAGGCCGTTCTCTTTGAAAGCCCGGATACCCTGCGCGTCACCTTTGATCTTCCCAATCCAGTATCTGGCAGATCGTCTCCCAGCAATAGAATCAGCGGGGCGGGTATCCCCCAAGGGGTAACCCTGATCGTGGGGGGCGGATACCACGGAAAATCAACCCTATTGCAGGCCCTGGAGAGGGGTGTCTATCCACACATCCCAGGGGATGGCCGTGAATATGTGGTCACCTGTCGGGATGCGGTCAAGATTCGGGCAGAGGATGGTCGCCGAATCGAACGGGTGGACATCAGCCCTTTCATAACCAATCTGCCGCGTGGATTGGACACAAAGGGTTTTTGTACAGACAATGCGAGTGGTAGCACGAGCCAGGCGGCCAATATCGTGGAGGCCCTGGAGATGGGGGCCCAGGCCCTTCTCCTGGATGAGGATACCTCAGCCACAAACTTCATGGTGCGCGATGTGCGCATGCAGGCACTGGTTAACAAGGCGTTCGAGCCCATCACACCTTTCATCGAGCGGGTCCACGAGATTCATGATCGTTTCGGCGTCTCCACCGTCCTGGTCATGGGTGGCTGTGGTGATTACTTCGAGGTGGCAGACACAGTCATCATGATGCGGGAGTATCTTCCTCAAGACGTGACCGCAGAGGCAAGACGGGTTGCAGAGGAGCACACCACAGGGCGGCGCATGGAGAGTAGTCCATCTCTCAAGTGGCAACTCAGCCGTACCCCGGCGCCAGACAGCTTCGATCCTTCGAGGGGGAGGAAACGGGTCAAGGTGGATGCCAAGGCAAGAGATCAGATACTATTTGGTACCCATATGATCGACCTGAGAGGTGTAGAGCAACTGGTGGACTTCAGTCAGACCCGTGCTGTGGGCCTTGCCATCCATCTTGCCGCCAGCCGCTTCATGGATGGCAAGAAACCATTGAAAGAGATACTGGATCAGCTTGATGTGCACTTAGATGCAAACGGACTCGATCTGCTGGACCCGTTCCATCGCTCCGAAAGGCACCCGGGCAGCTTTGCCCGTCCTCGCAAATTCGAGATCGCCGCGGCAATCAACCGACTTCGTGCCGTACGCTTCCTTCCCCCAAATTAGGAGACCTCCTATCGTGCCCCGGCGTTGAGTCAATTTCCACCCCTAAAATTGGTGGCTTGATTTTCCCGACCCTGAAAGGATCTCTATGTATCTCTCACCCCGGTGAAATACTCCCGCAAAAGCAGGAATTTCACGGGACAGGCAAAGATCGCAGAGGCCCAGAGCTATTCGAATCACGAAAGCACGAAAATGGGAAAACACGAAATTTAGAGTAGAGTAGAGGAACAGGTGACAATGTTTAGGCTTCAGCATACATCGGTATCCGGGTTTCCCCTTCGTGGCTCAATAGCTGCATGCCATGCACTGCGTCCTGCTCCCCCCTCCTCGAACCGTACGTGCGGATTTCCCGCATACGGCTCTCCCGAGAACTCTCGCCTCAGGCGCTTGCAGGGAGTTGTGCGTGTGAATCGGTCACAGAGGCACCCATCCCAGCTTCCTCAGATGCTTGTGAAACGATTGCCCTTCAGGACACCTGAAGGGTCGCTGGCTCCGCCGCTTAAGATGTCTGTACAACCGGCTTTCCACAAAGGCATTGAGGCCTCGGAAGGCTTTGCGCGGATAACCATAATTAAAGTAGTTCTTCCAACCACAAAGCTGTCGGTTCACCTCTTGCACCATGCGGGGAACGGCAAGACTTCCTTTGTTCCTAGCCGTGGCTTGACGCACCTTATCCCGCACCCGAGCCTGGGACTTTTCCGATGGAAACACGTTCAGGTAACGACCATTCCAGTCTTTATACAGACTGCGATCATAGCAAAACGTGACCCCGAGAAAGTCCAAACTGGCCCCTTCTTGCCCCAGGTTGACAATGCGGGTCTTCTCCCGGCTAAGCTTCAGTCCCATCCAGCCCTCGATCTTCGATCCGACCCAGTCTCGAAGCCGTTCCCCCTGGTAGCGGGCAAGGATGACAAAGTCATCCGCATAGCGCACCAGGTGGGCACTAGCCCAGTGGGCCGGGCCATCCTGCCGGTAAAATACCTTGTCGAACCAATGCAGGTAGATGTTCGCAAGCAATGGAGAGATCACGCCCCCTTGGGGAGTACCGCGGCGGGGATAAATTTTCTTACCCTGCCTCTTGCTCCCCCGGCCGTAGCCTCTCTTGCCTCCCCTACCCTTGCTCGGTTCCCCCTCCGGCTCGATGATTGGGGCCTTCAGCCACATGCGGATCAGCTTAAGGATCGAGCCGTCCGCAACTCTCCTCCGCACACAGGCCATCAGCTTGTCATAGGGGATCGAGTCAAAGTAACTGGCCAGATCAACATCATATACGCACCGAAAGCCTTGCTTCAGGTGGCTGGATACGGCATCCAGTGCCTGGTGACAGGAGCGACCCCGGCGAAAACCGTAAGAGCACTCCTCAAAGTCCGCTTCAAAGATCGGTTCCAGGATCAAAAGCACCGCGCTTTGAACGACCCGATCCCGCACAGTTGGAATGCCAAGAGGACGCAGCCCGCCGTTTGCTTTGGGAATGTACGTCCGCTCCACCGGGAGCGGGCGGTAGGTTTTGCTCTGAAGCGATTCCTTAATCCCCTGCACAAAGGCCTCTACTCCTCCTTCACTTTCCAGGATGCTCTTGATGGTCACCCCATCTACGCCTGCAGAGCCTCCATTGGCTCTGACCAACTCCCAGGCCGTGTACAGCACATCTTCCCGGATCATATACCCATAAAGGGTATAGAACCGGAACTTCGGCTCCTGCTTGGCCTTTCGGCCCAGTTTCTGTCTCAGAGCAGAGAGTTTCCCAGGCACTTTCACGCCCTTTCCCAATTTCTCGGTGGGCGATTCCTTTACCTGATATTCCGTAGTAGAGCTCACGCTCAATCGGCCCCCTTCTCATATCGACAGAAGCATGTTCCCGGTCAGGCTCCTTCGCTCCATCCCCTTTCGAGGACTTCCTCGCTACTATGGGCCTGTCCGACTTCCGACCAGGGTCCACCGGTGGTTATGTCTTCCCACAGGCAGTTGCGGCTGGGCCCGCACCCCGTCGGACCTCCCAGGTTCCTCGGTCAATCTGTCAACGCGCGCTGTCCCCTCTCACCCCGGAGAGCCTGGCGGATGCATCCGCCCGTTTCTTCTCCGCCAGCACTGGGCTTCGCCATTCCTGGAAGGTTGGCCGACTCTCATAAGTTTAACGAGGCCGAAATGGGTTCGCTTGCGCTACGGCTCGCATCTTCGCTGCCTCGATGCTTCGCACCAGACCGGGTTACCCCGTCCCGCGATCGAGCAGCTACATGTCAAACGGACAACTACATGGTGAGCACCTTTCAGCTCACTAGATTGACCAGGCTTTGCCTGGCGCACCAGGATTTACAGGATTCCACGGATTACACAGACGACCTATTGAAATGCATTAGAATCGCTCATAAGTGGCTTGAAGAAGCTACCACGGATTGGAACAAGCCAGCTTGTTTCTAATCCGTGAAGCTTTTCAAGCGCCTTGATGTGCGTCATCAAGGCCTCCCCGCGCACAAGTGCGCGGGGAGCTTCTGAGCGATCATCCATCCTCTCTTATTTTATCCGTGCACTCCGTGTGTTTCGCATCGCGAAACCCGTGTCAAAAAATTTTTCTTTTCGATTGTGCGTGCGTATGTCTGTGGCTAAAAACTGTTGGAGTGTTCTCCGTGTTCTCTGCCTGATGGGTTTTGAAACGACTAAATCGTCATCCTGTACCCAGGCTCTGGGATTATCACATTCACGGGGCTTGACATTTTCTTGAGTTCATCAATTCTATCCTTGGCCTGCCCTCGCACCTCCCTCTGTATGTGCACGAGGGCAATAAGAAATGCTTCACACCTTTTGGCCATATCAATAGATCCTGTGATGGTTCCATGCCCCGGGATTTCCGTTTCCATGTGAAAGGCCTCATGGATGATGAATTCGCTCTCCCGAGCCAGGGCCATACTTTCTGGAGTGGCCTTTCCATCACCGCTGTAATAGATTGACTTCCCCGCCACATCAATTCTAAGTGCGAGATTTTTCTGGGAATGGGCCGTCTCAGCAGTTCGAAAACTGAGGCCAAAGATCTCCATTCTCTTATTGGGTTCAAACTCTATAAACCTGAGTGGAAATGTTAATCTATCGTAGAAACCAGGATAGGCAAGATCAAGGCAATTGCGAGTGAAGGATTCTATCCCCTTCTGCCCCAGGAGCGTTAGCCCCTTGTCACGGCCTTCCTCCCAAAACCGGACCAGTAAGGCTGGAATTCCGAAGCAGTGGTCAGCATGGAAATGAGAAATCCAGATACCATCCAGTCTGTTCACATCTGGTTCCTCTTTCCAGAAGGGGGGTGGAGCAGTAAAGCCGCAATCTAACAGGAATGTGGCAGGAGAGTCTCCTCCCTCGTAACGGATCAGAATGGACGTGTTAGGAAGCGCTTCATCAAACGCCTCACCAACGCCCAAGAAGATGACCTCAAGCATACGACCTCCAAATTGTTCCGATGAACCGACCTATGCTTATACTATTGACAAAAATGCTCCATGGCTGTCAAGGATGCGGAAAGGGAACATCTAAGAATCTTCTGGGGCAATTCCCTTGACTCAGCTAGCGCTTCTTAATAAAGAACATGCTGTTGCCCAAATCCAAACG
>JASFIT010000370.1:0-4887 GCA_050122535.1 Desulfobacteraceae bacterium
TCTTCAATAACCTGGCTGAATTCAACAAATGTATAAAGCTATCGCTTTTCGTGTTTTCGTCTTTTCGGGCTTTCGTGATTTTTCTAAATTTAGGCACTTTAGGCACTTTAGTCACTTTAGTCACTTTAGTTCACTTCAGATCGGACGCACTTCGAAAAAGGTTTTAGGGGATCCACAAGGTGTGGTATTCTAAACGCCGGCATCACATTTAAAAGCGAGGCTTGCAATGGAGACCACAGAGGCATTTAATCCCGGAGAAATAGTGATCGCAGAGGGGAAAAAGGGAACTTCTGCCTTTGTCATTCTATCGGGTAACGCAGAAGTGATCAAAAGGTGGGGCGATAGAGAGATCGTTATCGCCATTTTAGGGCAGGGGCAGGTCTTTGGGGAAATGGGACTTATTGAAGACCGCCCAAGGTCGGCAACCGTGAGAGCCCGTTCCGAGCTCAAGGTCCGAATCATAGACAGAGATCATTTTAACGAACTGTTGCGAACCAAACCTTCTGTGCTCATTCCCATATTAAAGAGCCTGTTTGAAAGACTGCGTCAGGCGAGCGATTTGGTTGCTGAAAGGACCACAGATGCCCATGTGGAAGTTGGTAAGGAGGCCCCTTTTGAAGTGATCATTGAGGGCCAGACTGATGAAGCCAAGAAGCTTCTGGACGATCGCAAGCTACTCATAACCAAATTTCCTTTTCTTATTGGCAGGTTTTCTGAGAATCCAGAGTCAGATGTCTTCCACACCAATGATCTGTTTATCCAAGAAGAAAAGCCGTACGTGGTCTCCCGCAACCATCTGGCTATTACGAACGAAGGTGGTATTATCCATGTGGTGGACAGGGGGAGCTCCTTTGGTACCATTGTGAACGGTCAGGAGATTGGCGGACGCGGGAATGAAACCCGTGCCTCCCTAGACAGGGAGGAAAACCAGGTCATTATCGGGCCGGCAACATCAAAATTTATTTTTCTGCTTAAAGTCGTTCCCGAGTAGCCCTATTACCCTTCTTCAAAACCATAAACTTCATCGTCTCATGTCATAATCATTTAAGACGCACGCATTAGGTCTCAGATGCCCAATTTCTCTTTTGTTCACGCTGCTGATCTCCATCTCGACAGCCCCTTCTCAACACTCAACGTTGATAACCCAGACCTGGCTCGCCTCCTGCGTTCCGCCACATTTGAGGCCTTTGACAGGGTTGTTCAGCTCTGTCTTGAGAAGCGGGTGGATTTCTTGCTGGTGGCAGGTGACGTCTATGACGGGGCGGACAGAAGCTTACGGGCACAAGTCAAATTCAGGGATGGACTCCAGAGGCTAGATGAAGCTGGCATCCGTTCCTTTGTGGTGCACGGAAACCATGACCCCCTGGACGGATGGTCCTCAACACTTGAATGGCCCTCAGGGGTCCACGTGTTCGGAGATCATGTGGATACCTTGGAGGTCAAAAAAAATGGAACCCTCCTGGCCTGTGTCCAAGGCATCAGTTATCCCAAAAGAGACGAAAGACGAAACCTGTCCCTTCTCTTCAACCGAGCGGGTCTTGCTTTTCACATTGGTCTCCTGCACGCAAATGTGGGATCAGATACGGGACATGAACCTTACGCGCCATGCGCTTTGGAAGATCTGCTCAAAGCGGAAATGGATTACTGGGCCCTCGGACATGTACACAGCAAAAGTGTTCTCTCTAAGAATTTGCCCCTTGTTGTCTATCCGGGCAATACCCAGGGAAGGAATATCAAGGAAACAGGAGAAAAAGGATGTTACCTGGTCAAGGTGGAAGATGATAAAGAGGTGGACATAGAGTTCCATGCCACTGATGTGATCCGCTGGAGCACATATGATCTCCCCATCCATGACCTTCAGACGGAACAGGACCTGATTAATGCCCTTGATCAAGTCTGCTCTGGTCTCTCCGAAAAGGCCTCGGGTCGGCCTACCATGGCCCGAATGACCCTCTCTGGTAGCGGCCCTTTGTTCACATTCCTTAGGGCCCCCAACACCGTGTCAGATCTATTAGAAATACTTCATGATAGGGGTTCGTCTTATTCGCCTTCTGTTTGGGTAGAACAGATCCAGATCAGCGTTGGCCCGGACATAGACCCTTTGGTGAGGATGAAAGAAAGGGACTTTCTGGGTGATCTCATTCGCTATTCGCAGGAGCTTTTGGGCGAGAGGCATCTTGCGGAGCTACTGAGAGAAGATCTGGCCCCACTTTTTGAGTCCTCAAGAATCCACAGATACCTCGATTCACCTGGGGACCGTGAATTGAGGGAGCTATTAGAAGAGGCAGAGAGGATCTGTCTGGAAAATCTGCACGGAGAGGAAGCCGAATGAGAATCACAGACTTCTATATTGATGGGTTCGGCATTTTCCACAACCTGAAGATTGAAGCTCTATCTCCTGAACTCACGGTCTTCCTCGGCATGAATGAATCGGGCAAAAGCACACTTCTAGGCTTTCTGAGGGCCATTCTTTTCGGTTTCCCTGACAGGCGGAGCAATGAAAATCTCTATCCCCCCCTTGCTGGGGGGCAGCACGGAGGGAACCTCACCCTCGTCACCGATGAGCAGCACCTTCATGTGGTGGAACGGTATCCTGGACCCAGGGGAGGCAAGGTGGATGTGCTTAAACCCGATCAGACCCGGGGTGGCAAAGAATGTCTGGGTCGCCTTCTCGGTATGGCAAACAGGTCCCTATTCAGGAATATCTACGCATTCAGTCTCTCTGAGCTTCAAGAATTCGAGACCCTCAATACGGAATCCGTGAGGGAGGCCCTATACAGTGCAGGCGCAGGGATTGATCCCAACAGACTTGCGAATCTCAAGTCAGGCCTTGAAAAAAGGGAGGGTGAACTTTACAAGCCGGGTGGCAGCAAACCAAGAATCAATGCCCTTCTCTCCCGCCTTAACGCCATCTCGAAAGAGAAAAAGGCTTTACGCGGTTCTGTCGAGGAATACGACCGCATAAAGACTCAGATCTCTCAGCTTAAAGGGCAGATCAATGCGCTAGGCAAAAGCAGGATTGAGCGCTCTGTCCAGCTAAAAAGGACAGAGCAATGGATCCATATCTGGCCAGAATGGATAAGCCTTTCCTTGGCCAAAGAGAAACTTGAGGAACTGGAAATCATTGATCATTTCCCTTCTCAGGGAGTTAGCAGATTTGAGACCCTAAAGACCCGATCAGAAGACTTACAAAACGAACTTCTGAAAAAGCAGGAAGATCTCAAACGCCAGGAATCAGAGTTGGCGGGGCTGAAAATAGACCCAGACATCCTGAAACATGCACCCTCCATAAGAGAGCTTCAACGGGAGCAGGGCCTGTATGAGGCGGTGGCCCAGGAACAACTATCCATCCAGGAGCAGCTCTCCGCTGGTGAACGGAAGCTGATGGAGAGCCTTGACCATTTGGGCCCTGAATGGACTGAAAAGAAGATCCTTGAATTTGATATATCCATTGCAACCCGTGAAGAGGTGCGTCGTTATCGAGAGATCCTTCAACAGGCTAGCTTGGAAGTGCAGAAGAAAAAGGAATTTCTTGAACTCATGAATGCCAGAAAGAATGAGGCAGAAGAAGTCATTCGGAACTCACCCGAACCGGATGTTAAAGACCCGGAACGATTAACCCAAATGAGGAAGTCTTGCTCAGAGCTCAGGCGGCTTGAATCTGAGGACCGGTTTTTGAAGGAAGAATTGAGAAACATAGAGGATCGTCTCGATGACCTTGAAGAAGAAAAGGGGACGTTAAGGCGGAATCTGAGACTGCAGACTTATGCCCTACCCCTTTGGTTGGTCTTCATACTCATGGGGACGGGTCTCTTCTCTTTGATCTTGTCCGGTCTTCACATGGGGCGGATGTGGACCCTTCCAAGTGGTGTTCTCTTGCTCATCATCGGTCTTTTGTTGTGGTATCTAAGGTCAAGGGTGGAAAAGAATGAGACGAAGAGAAGCAAAGAAATCAAGCAACGGAATCAACATCTCACGGAAAAGATTGGTGATCTAAGCGAGAAAAGATCCCAATTGAAAACGCATCTTGATGGCATCAAGGAAGCTATGCTCACAGCCTGCTCTGATTTATCCATTTCTCAGGTCCCCTCGGGAGAAGACCTGGAACGAATGGGAGAACAACTCTCGGAGCGTACAAAGGCGCTCGAGCGCTGGATGGGCATGACACAAGAACTGGCGCAGGCTGGAAAGAGACAGGAAGAAGCTAGACTGGAACTGAAGCATGCCGAATCAGAGGCAGCCAAGGTCCAGAACCAGTGGCAGGGCTGGCTTGAGGAACGTGGGTTGAGTCCGATCCTCACCCCAGAGGGCGGTTTGGAGACCCTGTCCTCCATTGAATCCTTTAGGGAACAAGTGGGGCATCTGACCCAGTTAAGGGCGAAGATGGCATCCCTTGAGAAGACAAAACAGGAATTTCTTGGCCTGGCCAACAGGGTCTTTAAGGGCTGTAACAGGGATTTGGTAGGAGATGATGAGATACAAAGCGTTGTTCACGACCTCATCCAGGAATTTCAAGAGACGGAGAGAGCCGATCAAAAGAGAGCCTTGCTCACCAATGAGATGAAGGCGAACCAGGATGCCGTGGAACGCATCCAAAAGCAGCGCACAAAAATTCAAGAAGAGATCCATGACCTCATGATGTCCGGTGGGGCGGATGATGAGGAAGGATTTCGAAAGAGGGCACAGATTTATGATAGGCGTATCTCCTTGAAGGCAGACGCGGAAAGGCACGAGGAGACGATTAGACGACACGCCACCAAATCGGGGGCTATGGACAGTGTGGAAAAGAAACTATCAGCCACCAGCCTGGAAGAACTTGAAGAAGAGAAATTGAAATTGGAAAATGAACTCAAAGACATGGAAGCCAATTTAGACCGGCTTAACAAG
>JASFIT010000371.1:0-4882 GCA_050122535.1 Desulfobacteraceae bacterium
AAAGGATCCGTCTTTGGGATGCCTAGCAATGGCAAAACGGGTCCTTGGGCCGAGGGGCTTCATATGCTCTTCTTTGCCAGGCCTGAATACTTGTATCTCAGCTAACCTGGGAATCGGTCCGGCGGGTCCTTCAACGGACTTCCAGATGAGCACGTGGTCGAAGGGTTTGAGGATCGAATCCAGCCCTTGTCGAATGTCTCGATCGTCAAAAGATGCAGTGATTTTTGGGTTGATTTGCGGGTCTATGCGGATCTTTATGCCCAAGTCGATCAGGCGCTCTAAAATGCTTTGCAGGGGAACCTGATCTGCGTGCAGCGTCAGCTTTTCTCCCTGAATGCGCATATCAGACGCAACTGCACCCGTCGAGGACAGCAAAACGAGCAATGAGGTTATGGCACACAAGAATATTTTTTTCATAGGTCATGGTTCCTAACGGGTTTGGATAAAAAGTGTATCGCCCTGTGGTGGGATAGGCAAGTCGCTCTTGGATAAATTCCGAAAGGGCGGATCGTCTTTATGAGGAGCTAAAGGCAGGTCTCCCGCGTTAAAAAGCTGTAAGGCCTATTGGACATTTCAGTACAAAGCCACCCTATTTAATGGTCTCATGCACGTTTACTGCTGGGTGACGCGGAAGACTTCTTCAATGGTGGTCACGCCTTCCAGGACCTTTTGTGCCCCGGCCTGCCGCAGGGTGATCATCCCCTGTTCGATGGCCTGGTGTTTGATGGCATTGGCATCGGAGGTCTTTAGAATGGTATTCTTCACCGTGTCGTCTATGCCCATGAGCTCGAATATGCCCGTTCTTCCCAAGTACCCGGTATTGACACATGAAGGGCATCCTCTGCCCCGATAGATTTGATTATCCGCAAGCATATCTGGCGTTAAACCGATATTTTGGAGAGACTCCTGATCAGGCGTGTATGCCTCTTTACAGTCCTTACAGATGACGCGGACGAGTCGTTGGGCCAATATGGAGATAACCGATGAGGTGACGAGAAAAGGTTCAATCCCCATGTCAATAAGACGTGTCACCGCACTGGCCGAATCGTTGGTGTGAAGCGTTGAAAAGACCAGGTGGCCGGTCAAGGCGGATTGAATGGCAATCTCCGCCGTTTCCAGATCTCGTACTTCTCCCACAAGGATCACGTCGGGGTCCTGCCGCACAATTGAGCGCAGTCCTTTGGCAAAGGTGAGGTCTATCTTTCGATTGACCTGGATCTGGCCAATCCCTTCGATCTGGTACTCAATAGGGTCTTCAATAGTGATAATGTTTATATCTGTGGTATTGATGGTGGAAAGGGCCGCATAGAGGGTGGTGGTCTTGCCACTTCCCGTGGGGCCTGTCACCAGAATAATGCCGTGGGCAGATCGAATGAGGCCATCAAATTTTTTCAACCTATCCTCAGGCATCCCCAGGTCAGAGACGCTGAGCAGGATGTGAGTCTTGTCGAGCAGTCGCAAGACCACTCTTTCGCCAAAGGCCGTGGGAATGGTAGAGACGCGAATATCTATATTTTTATCACCAATCCTGATCTCGATCCGTCCGTCTTGTGGGAGCCTTTTTTCGGCGATGTTCATTTTGGCCATGATCTTGATGCGGGAGATTAGTGTGGATTGAACATGCTTGGGTGGGGAGAGCATATCATACAAGACTCCATCCACGCGGTAACGAATCTTCAGCCTGTCTTGAGTGGGCTCAACATGGATGTCGCTGGCCCTGTCTTTTACGGCCTGGGAGAGCATCAGGTTGACCAGTTTGATGACGGGTGCATCACTGGTGTCATCCAGGAGATCCCCGGTCTGTTCAATTTCAGAGATGATCAGTTCGCCATCCTCTTCATTCATGTCCTGGATGACCTCCTCAGCCGAATGCCGGCTCATATCATAGGCAAAATTGATGGCAGAAAGAATAGATGAATTGGATGCAAGCACAATTTCGGTCCCATCCATGCCAAGCATAAGACGCAAATCGTCTAGGGGTTGAAAGAGGAGCGGATCATTGACGGCAATAGATACGCCAGTAGGGGTGATTACGGGAACCATCATGTATTTCTTGAGGAACTGGATGGGGACCTGTTCTGTGAATTCGGTGTTCAGGTCTTCCGCTGGCAGCGAGGAGGAAAACCTCAGACCAAACTGAATGCTTAAGGCCTGCAGCAGATCAGCCTCTGAAATGGCCTTCTGCTGGACGAGGATCTCTCCGATTCGGCCCCCTTTTTCCTCCTGGATCCTGAGTGCCTCACTCAGGGCCTCTTCAGAAAGACCGCACGTTTCTGACAGGATTTCACCAAGTCGCTTCATGAGAGATATAAGCTTCCCTTTTATAGTTCACCGCAAAGACGCAAAGAACGTCCTCTGCGCCTCGGCGGTGAATGCCTACTTTCCTTTCTCTTGAAGTCTCTTGAGGTTGTCCGTGGCAATATCTGAAAGCTTGTGCCCGATTTGCTCCGAGTCCGTGGACTCAAATGCCCTGTCCTCCGGGTCCAAGGTGATGACCTTCTCATACATCTTGATGGCCTCATGCCTTTTTCCTTGGGCTTCGTAGACGACGCCCATATTGAGGAGGGCATAGGGATTTTCGGGATTGATCTCTAGGGCTTTTTCAAGGTATTGCTCCGCCTTATCATAATCCTTTGCTTCGAGGAACTGGTATCCCAAATCAGACAACCGCATGTCCTCTGTTTGTTCCCGTCTCCCTTCATACAACTTCACAACACCCGCCTTGACTCTATCAATTTCTTCCTTCTTTTCTTCGAAGAGCGCTCTCGCCTCTTGAGGATTTTCAACGATATGGGGCGTCAAGAAGAAGTAGAGATTTTGTCTTTCATCCCGGGTGGCGACCGATTTAAAGAGCCAGCCAAGCCCAGGGATGTTCCCAAGGCATGGCGTCTTGGTTGTCCCTTCGGTCGCTGTCCTGTCGATGAGACCGCCAATCACCACCGTATGGCCATCCTTGATAATGACCGTGGTCTTGGCCTCTCGCTTCAGGGTGGTGGGAAGGCCCAGCGCCGATTCTTCCTCGATCACCTGTTCAACGACCTCTGATATCTTCAGTCGCACAAACCTTGCTTGACTGATTTGCGGGGTAATATTGAGGGTCACACCCACGTCCCGGTATTCAAACGTGGCGAATTCTCTCCCAATGGTTCCTTCCCCCCCGGTCTCCACCCGGGTCTGGAAAGGGATATTTTTCGCCACAATGATTTCTGCCTCTTCATTGTCCGTGGTCATGATCTGGGGGGTGGATAGAATATTCACGTCGGTGTCCGTCTCTACAGCCTTGATCACGGCGGCGATGCTCGGAAATTCAACGCCACTGATGTTGATCGCCTCCCCAAGGACCCCCAGGGAGAATCCGGTGCCCAGAGGGGAGAGGACATCTCCTGCCAGTGAGGCCCCAAAGCCGGCCACATCCTTGCCCTCACGGCTGCCGATCGTTTCTGCGAATTGCCACTGCACGCCCAGTTCAAAGTCCTTGTCCATGTCCACTTCCATGAGCAGCGCCTCGATGTAAACCATGCGGCGTGCGATATCCAACTTCTGAATCACATCCTCAAGGAGGAGGAAATCGTCCTTCTTGGCTGTAATGACGAGGGCATTGGTCGCCTTGTCAGGCACAACCTGGACGTCTTTAGAAATGACGGGGGCCGCGCCTTTCTTGGGTGCTTTTGCCTCCTGAGTGGGGATGGCCATCAGGACCTTGGCCAGATCTTCGGCATTGGCGTTCTGAAGATAATACACATGGATGTCCCCCTCACCCCGGGGGGTTTCCTTATCCAACAATGTGATAAGCTGTCCAATCCGTGCCGTATCGTCCTCGCTGGCCAGCACGATCAGCACATTGGTCCTATCGTCGGGCACGATTTTGATTACTGGGGCTCCCGTCACGCGTGTTTTGGTCTTTACCGTCCTCCGCTGAAAGACCTCATTCAAGGATTTTGCCATAACAGACGCTGTCGCATATTCAAGGGGGATTACTGATATCTCTTCACCAATTCCTGGCACATCAATTGCCTCTATGATGCTAAGGAGCCTCCTGATATTGGATTGCACGTCTGTCACGATCAGCATGCCCGTAGGAGGATAAGAGACGATTACACTGCTCTTTGAGATGAGGGGAGCGAACAGTTTTTTCAACTCGTTGGGATCAGCATATCGCAGGGGTACGAGCTGCGTGACTACCTTGTCTTCCGGGGTGAGGGCTTCCTCCCGGAGCCTTGTTTCGATATCCTTGCCCCGGGCCGCAACCGCCGGCACGATCTTAATGATCTTTCCGGCTGGCACGGTGGTGTAGCCATGCACCTCCAGGACCGATTCAAAGACCCGATAGGCCTCTTCCACAGTGATCTTGGTGGGAGAGATGATCGTGACTTTTCCTTTTACCGCTTTATCAACGACAAAGTTTTTGCCGGTCAGCTCGCTGATGAACTTGATAAACAGGGCAATATCCACATTGTCAAAATCAATGGTGACATAACGTTCATTCGGCTTGGATGTTCTTGGGGCCTTTTTGGCCTCAGGTCTGACCTTTTCTGGAACGGCCTTCTCTTCGGCTGGGCTGGGCCTCGGCTGAGCCCGGGTTCTTGGCGGGGGCTTCACCGGGGCAGGCTGCCCAGCTCTTGGCCTGGTCTTGGGCGTTGTGGGTGTCACGCCCTCTTCCCCTGCCACTCGGGCTGCTTGCAGCGTGGATTGGCTCGCGAGGAGCCATAGTCCCACCCACAAAAAACAGAGGATAGATCTCATTGTTCTCTTCGTTTTCATGGTCATCCAAATAAGACGGATTACTCCATTCTCCCCTTACCCCCCTATGATCGCCTCAAACTCAGAGAGTCCCCTGAGGTTTTCCAAATCCGTATCCTTTCGCGCCCAATCCCTCGCTGAA
>JASFIT010000372.1:0-4869 GCA_050122535.1 Desulfobacteraceae bacterium
ATGAATACCTGCCATCCCGGTCCCTGGATAAAGGTCCTTAAATCCAAAATCTAAAATCGGCAATCCAAAATCGCTTAGGCGATACTATACTCCGCCTCTTTCAGTTTGGCATGGGCTGCTGCAAGCCTTGCTATAGGGACTCTTGGCGGAGAACAGGAGACATAGCTCAGATTGACATGGTGACAGAAACGAATGGCGTCAGGATGCCCTCCCTGCTCGCCGCAAATCCCAATCTTCATGTCTGATCTCGTCTTTCTGGCCCACTCAATGGTAATCATCATCAAACGTCCCACCCCTTTGATGTCCAAAACCTCAAAGGGATTGTGCTGCAGTATGCCCCGTTCGTTGTAAAGGGGTAGAAACTTGTTTTCTGCATCCTCCCTGGAAAATGAAAAGGTGGACTGGGTCAGATCATTGGTCCCAAAGGACATGAATTCAGCCAATTCAGCGATCCGACCGGCACGCATGCAGGCCCTCACCACCTCAATCATGGTTCCAAATTTGTACGGAACATTCGTCTTAAATTGCGCCTCCACCTCTTTGTGAATCTCGATCACATAGCCGTGGACCCACTTCAATTCTTCCAGCGTGCACACCTGGGGGACCATAATTTCAGGGGCAACGTGGACGCCTTCTTTAATGCACTCTGCGGAAGCCTCCAGAATAGCCTTGATCTGCATGGCGTAGATCTCTGGATAGGTGATCCCCAGCCTGACTCCCCTGTGACCCAGCATGGGATTGGTCTCAGAGAGGGCCCTCACCTTTTGAAGCATGGCCTCTTTGGATTCTATGAGGGTTTCTGCCAGATGCCTGTCTTTCAATTCCTCTAACCCTTGTGTCATCATCTCCAGATTAGCCGCATACTTTTCATGGAGATCAGGATCAAGTATTTTCAGGGTGTCCGGGAGATTGGCCATCCCATTCACCGTCTCCCTCAACTTCTTCAGGTGGTCTATCTCCTCTACCAGTTCCTCGCCAGATGGCAAAAACTCATGAATGGGAGGGTCCAAGAGCCGAATAGTCACAGGGTATCCGTCCATGATGCGGAAGATCTCTTTGAAATCCTCTCGCTGGAACGGGAGAAGGTGATCAAGTGTTTCCTCTCTTTCCTCCTTGGTTTCAGCCAAAATCATCTCTTGGACAATAGGGAGCCTCTCGGGTTGATTGAACATCCTCTCTGTTCGACAAAGCCCGATTCCCTCAGCCCCGTATTTCCTTGCCTTGGCCACGGCATCGGGGGTGTCCGCATTGGCCATCACCCCCAATTTGCTGATGTCATCTGCCCACTCCAGTAAGACAAGCAGGTCTTCAACAAACTCAGGCTCTATGGTGGGTACGATCCCCTGGTAAACATTCCCGGTGCTCCCATCAACGGTAACCGTGTCCCCTTCCCTCAGGGTCACACCTGAAATCACCGCCTCCTTTGCCGAATGGTCGATGACGATCGCCTCGCAACCGGAGACACAGGGTTTACCCATACTCCTAGCCACAACGGCAGCATGTGAGGTCTTTCCTCCGCGGCTGGTCAGGATCCCCTGGGATGCAAAAAAGCCATGAATATCGTCTGGTTTGGTCTCCTCTCTCACCAGGATGACCTTTTCACCCAGTTTTGCCTTGCTCTCCGCTCGGTCAGCATCAAATACCATCTTTCCCGACGCAGCCCCAGGTGATGCTGCTAGCCCTTGTGCCAAGACCTCTACCTCTGCCTGGGGATCAAGTCTTGGGTGGAGGAGTTGAGCCAGCATATCCGGTTGAATCCTCAGGATGGCCTCCTCTTCTGTGATCAGCCCCTCATTGACCATATCTATGGAGGTCTTGATAAAGGCAGAGGCATTCATCTTGCCGTTTCTGGTCTGAAGGCAATAGAGCGTCCCCTTTTCGATGGTGAACTCAAAATCCTGGACCTCCCGGTAGTAGTTCTCCAGGGTATGTCGCAGATCTTCCAGCTCCCGATAAACCCTGGGCATATCCTGTCGCAGTTCCCTCACAGGTTTTGGCGTCCTTATCCCAGCCACCACATCTTCACCCTGGGCATTGATCATATATTCTCCGTAGAGACGATTATCACCCGTGGCCGGATTTCTGGTGAAAGCTACGCCGGTGGCACTATCGTCCCCCATATTGCCGAAGACCATGGTGCATATATTCACCGCTGTACCATTGGCCATATCAGGCGTGATACCGAATTCCCTTCGGTAATCCACGGCGCGTTTGCCCATCCATGACTTGAAAACAGCCTCTATGGCCACCTCCAACTGGGTGTAGGGGTCAAAGGGGAATGCTTCTTTCTTCTTTTCCTCAATGAGTTCAATAAATCCCTCGCATGCCTCTTTCAGGGCCTTACTACCCAGATCCGTATCCACCTTTGCGTTGCATTTGGTTTTAATTTCAGCGAATACATGATCAAAGTCTTCATCCATCATGCCAAGGCCCACTGACCCAAAGAGCTGAATCAATCGCCGATAGGCGTCGTAAACGAATCGCTCATTATTTGTTAACTTGATCAGGCCTCCCACCGTCTCCTCGTTGAGACCCAGGTTCAGGATGGTATCCATCATCCCTGGCATGGACATGGCTGCGCCCGAGCGAACAGAAACCAGCAGAGGTTGATCCGGATCCCCAAAGCCCTTCCCCGTCTTATTTTCCAGCACAGCCATAGCTGCCCTCACCTGTTCCATCAAACCGGGTTGTAGTCCTTTTTCCTTCTGATCCAAATAGGCAAGGCAGGCCTCGGTTGTAATGACAAAACCTGGGGGCACAGGCAGGCCGATCTGGGTCATTTCACAGAGATTGGCCCCCTTCCCTCCCAGAAGTTTCTTGTTCTTTCCATCCCCTTCATCAAAGGAGAACACATGTGTATTAGGTCCCATTTTGTCCTTTCCTGTCCTTTCTTTTCGTAAATTCAAACAAGTAGGCCAGTACGAGCAAGATAGCTGCAAGCCCAAAGATTTTGTATATGGAAGCCCCTTGGAAAAAGAGCCGGCTGATGAGAAATGCCAGCATGATGGAGACGACCATACGAATGAGAAAAACGGAAAACGCTCCCATAGGCCTTTTTGCTCTCTAGCGAAGCTCCAATTTAAGGCGACGCGTTGGTGGCACAAATAACCTTTTGCTTAAAGCCCGCCGATACTGGATACTGGGTAATTGGAAATACTACCCTTATTCATCTTTTCATCCAGTATCCCCGCCTGCCAGTGCCTGCCCGTCCCGGGCCGGTACTACAAGCCGGGGGAGCGCAGCTAATGGCGGGCAGGCAGAAACCATCATCTAGCATCGCGTGTTTTGTAATCAAAAACATGGAATTTCACAACAACTTGATATGGGTTTGAGATCTTACACCAAGGAGACATCTAGTGTAAGTTATCAGGATCCTTTTTTGTAAAAGAGATGACCTTGCCGCCTTTGCCCTTGTTCTTTTCTCCCTCGGATTGATCGTTGACCTCCGCCTCTTCCGTGAAGGGTTCCCACGGGATCTCCCCTAATCGCATAGACTGGCCTCCCATGGTAAAAGAGGCACCATTGATATATTCTTCGCGTAAAATCCAGGTCACTGTTTGGGCCGGAAAGGTCAGGAGCAAAAGTGTAACCTGATACCAGTCTTTCTTCACATCAGGGTTTACGGCCTCAATGCGGGCATAAGTGGCTGGCTTGTCTTGATAATAGACAAGAATTATGTCTCCTACTTGGTTCATTGAGTGCCCATCAATCCATGTATCATTGCAACCAAGAGCGAGCGAACATGCCCAGAACAAACGAAAGCGCCTAAAGTTGCTACAACTGAGGCCAGGACTTGACGCCTCGCCCCTAATTGTAGCGCACTTTAGGCACTTTGCGCACTGAAAAACGTGTTTTATTCACTATCTTTGAGGACGCTTCCCGGGTCTGTCCTCAGTTTCTCCAGCTTTTCTTCAAATCCTTTACCCAGGTCAACACCCATCTGTTCAGCCCTCTTTTTGGCATGGAGTCCTATGTTGCGGCTATCCGTGTAAAAGGAGTCGCTTTTGGGGGCCGACGGATCATATGCGCGAAGGCGGTCCCGTTCAGAGACATGATACGCCACCCTTGAGATCAGTTTTTTCAGCTTATTTCCTCTGCAATTTGGGCAGACAAGGGTCTCCTCTTCCTCATTTTTCATGATGAGGCTCTGAAATTGGGCCTCACAGGAGCAGCATTCATATTCAAATATGGGCATCCTTCAATCTTTTAAGGCTCTCAAACCTTGGCTTAGGATATGGAATCCGTGACCGCCACATGCCAGCCATCTTAAGAAATCTTGCTCTTTGCAAATGTATCAAAAATCCTTGCCATTTTCAAGCTGAACAGAAGTACCACATTGTATCTTTCTCCCGTTGCATTAAGTATTTTTGAGTGTTTTTGTCTTGACACTTTGATGCCCAGATGGCATGTTAAATATTTCACAAACTATGGATTTCTGCCGCCCCCACAGGGTGGTAGCACTTCCCCGGTTCATCGATAAATGGCCTTCCTTCGGATGCAAAGCCAAAATTCGTCCCGAAGCGAACACTGACAAACATGAGTAAATAGGAGATAAAAATCCCATGGTTCAAAATGCATCAACCGGTGCGGTTATGGTCGTGGGAGCGGGTATTGCCGGCATCCAGGCCTCATTGGATCTGGCTGACTCCGGATACCTGGTCTACTTGGTGGAGAAAGACTCTGCCATTGGCGGCGTCATGGCCCAGTTAGATAAGACATTCCCTACGAATGATTGCTCCATGTGCATCATCTCACCCAAATTGGTCGAGTGCGGACGACACCTCAACATCGATCTTCTCCCCATGACGGAGATTGTGGAGTTGAAAGGTGAGGCAGGTAATTTCCGTGTAAAGGTCCTGGAAAGGCCCC
>JASFIT010000373.1:0-4830 GCA_050122535.1 Desulfobacteraceae bacterium
CTGGGCCTGGACGTTGAAAAGAGCGCCATGGCTGTCGTTGTCCAGGAGATGGTGTTTGGAGAGCGATCCGGTGTTGTGTTTGGGAAAAGCCCTGTGGAGGCATCCCAGGCAGTCGTGGAAGCGGTTTATGGGTTGAACCAAGGCCTTGTGGACGGTACCGTGGAGCCGGACCGGTGGATTCTCAACAGAAAAACGGGAGGGATCATCTCCCATGCACCAGCCATCAGGGAAAAAGCCTTACGTCCCGCCCCCGAAGGCGTTCGGGTGGAGCCCCTGTCACCCGAGTTAAGGAAAACACCCCCCTTAGACAACCCTGAGATCTCGGCGGTCTTTGGGCTTGCCAAAGAGGCGGAGGCCTTTTTTGGTCCCCCGCAGGATGTGGAGTGGACCTATCAGACGGATATATTGCATGCCCTCCAGGCCAGGCCCATTACGACCGGAACAGCGACCGGAGATGAGGAGCGGCGCTGGTATCTGAGCCTAACCCGAAGCTTCGACAATCTAAAGGCGCTCCGAACAAGAATCGAGAAAGAGCTTATTCCAGACATGGAGGAAGAGGCTTCCCAATTGGCCCGCCGCGGAATTTCAGGAATTTCTGACGCCGAACTGGCTGATGAAATCGAGTACAGGAAAGGGATACATGAGAAGTGGCTAGACATATACAGGCGAGATTGTATCCCCTTTGCCCATGGCATGCGGCTTTTCGGCCAAGTCTACAATGATGTCATGCGTCCCAAGGATCCATTCGCGTTCATGGACCTTCTTGTGGGAGCCAAGATGGTCAGCATTGAAAGGAACGAGATGTTGGAAGATCTAGCCTCGTGGATTCGGAGGGAGCCTGAACTTGGGGCCTGTTTAAAAGATAACAGGCTGGAGGAATGCGATTCCTCATTTCAAGAGGCCTTCCACGCGATGAGCAAGAGATTCGGGGACCTCACCTGGGGCGAGGCGCGATTTGGCCAATATTCCGGGCAAGTTGTTGATTTTATAGTTGAAATGGCCTCCCAGCCACCAGCAAAGGAAACACAAAAGAGGGAGAGCCATGAAAAACGGCTGGAGGCATTCCTTTCCCATTTCCAAGGTGATCAGAGGTCCTATGCGCTTGAAATGATTGATATTGCGCGGGCCAGTTATCGTTTCAGGGATGACGACAACACCTATCTGGGCAAGATCGAGGGACACTTGCACACTGCCTTGAATGAAGGCAGACGGCGAATTGGCTCTCGTTGCGGGATTGAACCAGGATTTCTTGAACCTGGGCACGTGGTCAGGGCCTTGAGAAATGGGGGAGAAGAGCCGGAGGTCTGTGATGTGCCTGAGGACCAACCGGTTGCGAGTGATTTCGATTTAAAGGCAAGGCAACTGGTCGGTCAACCCGCAGGGGAGGGTATCGCGTTCGGAAAAGCGAGGGTCGTCCTGGATTCCTCAGACCTGTTCAATTTTAAGAGCGGCGAGATATTGGTCTGCGATGCGGTGGATCCCAACATGACCTTTGTGGTCCCCCTTGCGGCGGGTATTGTGGAAAGAAGAGGGGGTATGCTCATACACGGCGCCATTATTGCAAGGGAATACGGCATACCCTGTGTGACCGGGGTTGCAGATGCCGCAAAGTTAATTGCAACGGGAGACAGGGTCACCGTGGATGGGCACCTGGGGATCGTGATTATTGGGGAGCCGAGCTTGAAGGATGCAGAGGCCGCTTGAGGTGTGGTAGTTGTTTACGCCAGATCAAGGCATATCTTTTGGGGTAACCCGCGTAGCTGACATGAATGCGTCTTGCAAAATTTGGAATGTGGCCCGGTCTTTCCCACGCTGGCCCTTACTCCGCTTTTTCAGGGATACGTAGGGCATCCTGAGACGCGGGTTGTCCTTCAACTTTGCCTGATGTCGGGCCAGGAAGGCCCAATATAGAGGCGTGATAGGGCAATTGGTTTTAGGGTTAAAGGCACACGCAGCGCAGTAGTCACTCATCCTGTGGATGTAGGCAGCTCCAGACACATAGGGTTTTGTCGTCATAAGATCCCCCAATGCAAAGGTGCCCATTCCTAGTACATTGGGCTCTACAACCCAGTCGTAGGCATCCGTGTAGGCGGCCCAAAACCAGTCGGTCAGCGCGCGCGGCTGTACGTCCAAGAGCGTGGCCAGATTAGAGAGGATCATCAGTCGGGTGATGTGGTGGCCGTAGCCATCCTCCCAGACCGTGGAGACCACGTGATCCAGACAGGTCAATCCTGATTTTTCTCCCCAGTAGGCGGGTGGGAGCGGCGTCTCACCGCCCAGAGCAGAAGGGGCAGCCCCTCCGTCCAGGTTCTTGGGCGTCCGTTTGGATTTCCAGGATTTTCCCGACCAGCGACCATACCCGCCATCGCTAGGAGATTCTGAGATAGGAGGTGGCCCTGTGGGGAGATTTCGAAAACCGTCTGTGCCCAGGTGGACATGGTTCATGAACTCTCGCCATCCCAGGACCTGCCGAATGAAACCCTCCTTACTGGCCAGGGGGAGGTCTAGCCGGGTGACATCAGAGACGACCCTGGACGGAAGAACCCGATGAATATTCATGAGTGCGGACATTCGTGTATGAAACAGGCCCCTAGATCTCAGGGACATGGCGTCTTCGTAAGGTCCAAAAGTGGGTAGGCACTCACTTTTTGCCCACGCCCACAGTCTCTCGGCATCTGCCCGCGTCGCTGGAAGCGCATCCAGGTCTAAACGGCCAGGATGGTGAGCAAATTTCCTCCGTATGAGCGCCCCTACCTCTTCCTTAATGGGATCTCTAGGAAAATCGGGCGGATCTGGTGTAGCGGGTTCTCCTTTCCAGGACAGCCTGTTTTCCGCATCAAAGCTGAATTTGCCGCCCTCCGGCTTTTTGTCGCGCATGAGAATCCCGGTATCGCGTCGAACATAGCGATAAAAGGCGTCCATGCGCCAGGGTGGGGCCTTCTTGGTGCTCGCTTTGAACTGCCCCGAGGAGGTGAGCCAGCCTTCGTGAGGCAGGAACTCCAGCCCCCCTTTATGGGCCAGTTTCTGGAGATCTATTCGGAGCTCCCTCTCGGCAGGGACCATAGCCCGCAGGGGGCCGAGTTCTGCAATAAAGGGCTCGAGGGCCTCACCATAAGGACCGCTGGCCACCACGTGTTGCACAGCGACGCCCCGTTCGGCCTGTTCCAGGGCGAAATGGCGGAGATTGGTGAGAATCAGGGCCAGTTTCTGTTTATGGTAAGGGCGACGAGCCGCCTTCCACGCATTCTCCACCAGGACAATGCCGAGACGCCTTGGGTCTTCCCTGGATAAAGGCCCTACCCCATCTGAGAGCTGGTCGTAGGGGACGAATAGCCAGCGGCGTCCCTCTTTTGGTGGCTGCCTTTTTTCCAATTCCTTTGTGAAAAGGCCCATTCGCTGACCTCCCATCTTCAGATCTTGCTCAGGCAAGGAGCCTTTTGTACCACAAATTTTTCTGTTGCCTCAAGAATTTGGCGTTGTTATGTTTTGTGTGACGATTAAGAGATCGAGGTTGTGCACATGGAAAAGCGTGTCAGACTGGGTATAAGTACTTGTTTGTTGGGGGAAAATGTTCGCTACGATGGTGGGCACAAGTTGGATCGGTTCTTGACCGACACACTTGGACAGTACGTGGAATATGTCCCTGTCTGTCCCGAAGTGGAGTGCGGGCTCCCTATTCCAAGGGAATCGATGCACCTGGAGGGCGATCCTGAGCGACCGCGCCTTGTGACTTCCCGGACCCATGAGGACAAGACGGCGCAGATGGTCAGGTGGGCGAAAAGGCGCGTCGTGGAACTGGAAAAGGAGTATCTTTGCGGGTTCATTTTCAAAAGCAATTCCCCAAGCAGTGGCATGGAAAGGGTAAAAATCCGTAATGAAAAAGGCATGCCTGAGAAAAAGGGGGTAGGCCTTTTTGCAAAAATTTTCATGGAACATTTTCCCCTCATCCCGGTTGAGGAGGAGGGTCGTCTCCATGATCCGAAACTGAGGGAGAACTTTATTGAGCGAATCTTCACGATGATGCGATGGCGGGAGCTCCTTAGGAAGAGACGGCGCATGGGAAATCTCGTGGATTTTCACACTCGAAACAAACTCCTCATTCTTTCACACAGTCCGAAGCACCACAGAATGATGGGAAAACTGGTTGCAGACGGGAAGGGGATACCCATTGAGAAATTGTACAAGGATTACGAGTCTTTTCTCATGGAGGCCCTGAAGCTGAAGACGACCGCCAAAAAGAACACCAATGTTTTGCAGCACATGATGGGATATTTCAAAAAACAGCTGTCACCAGATGAAAAGCAGGAGATCCTGGAGATCATCCAGCAGTATTACGAGGGCTATGTCCCCCTCGTTGTGCCCGTTACGTTGATGAACCACTATATACGGAAATACAAACAGCCATATCTGAGCATGCAAACCTACCTCAATCCTCACCCCATAGCGCTCCAATTACGGAACCACGTCTAGCCTTTCAAAGGGCGTCAATGAATTCTATCAAATTCCCCTCGATCCCCCTTTATGAAAGGGGGGAATCGTGAATCCGAGAAATCTTACAAAAATATTTGACATGCCTTAAATTAGCGTTATATTGTCCCAAACAGGTTTTGACTAAACTATAGAAAGGAGGAATGGTCATGTCAGATGTGATCGAAGAACCCAAACATAAGCAAAGATTTGTATGGGTAAAGGACAAGGCGGGAAATGAATATGTGTGTCGTATTGAGGACCTCGAAAATCCAAAAAACATTTCGGATGATGATCTGAAGAATTGTCTTGATGATGCATCAAGAGGTATTCCTATCGGCGACTAAAGCGCCCTGTTACTCC
>JASFIT010000374.1:0-4822 GCA_050122535.1 Desulfobacteraceae bacterium
TGCCTCAATGATGCTGCCCTGTGGGTATCCACGTATTTTTCATGATAGTATTGGTATAAGGCTTCGATCTCTTCCTTATCTTTTGCCGCGGCAATCTCTTTCTTGAATATGATGCTAGCAGCCGTTTTAGGGGCCACACTGGAGATCTCGGCCCCTGGCCAGGCGTAAACGAAATCAGCCCCCAGATACTGACTGCCCATGGCAATATAGGCGCCTGCATAGGCCTTTCTAACAATAACAGTAACCACGGGTATGGTGGCCTCGGCAAAGGCATGGAGCAACTTGGCCCCTTTATAGATCATCCCTCCTTGCTCCATTTCTTTTCCAATAAGATAGGCCGGGGTGTCCTGAAAGCTAATGATGGGGATATTAAAGGCATCACAGAACCGCACAAACCGTGCGCCTTTCTCAGCGCCTTTGATATCAATCACGCCGCCCAAATGGTTTGGTTGATTCGCAACGACGCCCACAGCGTGTCCAGAAAGCCTGGCAAAACCTGTAATCATATTCTTTGCAAACCCAGCTTTCATCTCGAAGAATTCCTGATTATCGAATACCGGGTGAATCACTCGGTGCATATCGTAGGGTTTTTGTGATTCCTCGGGCAGCACCTGATCTAGTTCATCCGCACACCTATTTATGTCATCATCGTTTGGGCTATAAGGAGGAAGCTCGTGACAGTTGAGCGGTAGAAAATCCACGAGTCTGCGGACATCCCCAAGTATTTCCTCCTCTGTATCCCTCAGAACATCCACCAGCCCGCTCGTTTCAGCGTGCATTACTGCCCCGCCCAACGCCTCGTCACTGATCTCTTTTCCTGTTTGGGCCTTTACAAAGGCAGGACCTGCAATGTAGATGGCACTCTTTTTTGTCATAAAAATGAAATCGGTAAGGCCTGGAGAATAGGCTTGCCCCCCTGCCACCACGCCCAGAATGATAGAGACTTGGGGAACCACACCAGAATAAATGCTATTTCTTTTGAAAAGCTGGCCAAACATCTCCATGGGCCCCAGTGTTTCATGTAATCTCAATCCTCCTGAGTGGCAAATGCCGATCACGGGCACACCAGCTTCGGCGGCCGTATCCATCAGAGCGCATATCTTTTTCCCATGCATCTCTCCGTACGTGCCACCCAACGCCGAAAAATCCTGGGCATAGACGCAGACTTTTCGTCCGTTTATCTCGCCAAAACCAGTAATGACACCTTCGGCAGGAATCTGCTTTTTATCCATCCCAAAATCCTGGTAATGATGGGTAGCGAGCATATCAAGCTCAAAAAAACTCCCTAAATCCAGGAGTTTGTCTATCCTCTCACGAGGAGGCAGCATCCCTTTGTCATAGAAAAGCCTCTGTTTTGCATCCTTGCTTGCCCCCTCAATGATCTTTCTCTTCTTTTGGCGTAAGGTCTCAATTTTGTCCATGTTTTCACCTCTTATAAAATCGCTTTCACGATTTTATACAACGTGCCGCCACATTTTGCAGCGGGACTTCAGAGAGGGTATTGCTCATGTCTGAATCATGGAGTTTCTTCCCGCGTAATGCGCTTGTCGGCATCGTATGGGACAGCATTCCTCAGAATACCTGAAAAAAGTATGTTAATCATATGTTCGGCAACTTCTTCTATGGAAAGCCTTCTCCTGTCTCTAAACCAGCGATACGACCAGTTCATGGTGGCAAAGATACAAAAAGTCACCACGGTCTGATCAACTTCATTGGTAAAGCCTTTCTCTCTGAGTTCACCAATTTTATTATAATAAATATCGTATATCTGACGTTGTTGAGCGAGTGCCTTTTTCCGGAGCGGCGTGGGTAGTTGGTATTGTTCCTCGATGTAAATCTTGATCTGTTTCCTTTTTTCTTTAATAATGCAAACTTGCCTGAAAATCATTTCTTTGAGGCATACAATGGGATCAGCATGCTTCCTGGCTACTTCTTCAAGCTCCTCTATAAGCGTCGAACCAATATCCTTTATGATGCTGTAAAGGATTTCATCTTTATTCCTAAAATGTATATAGACCGTAGAATTGGTCACCCCCACAGCTCTGACAATATCCCTGATCGAGGCCTTTACAAAGCCACGTTCATAAAAAAGGTCTGTTGCTTTTTTTAGGATCTTTTTTTTTGTATTAGATCTCTTCACCTGTACACATTCCTTCTGGTATTCCCCGCCATTTAAATTTCTTGTGTATGAACGTTCGTTTCTAATGCAGGAGCTGCCGGTTGTCAAGAGAAATGTTCAAACGGACGGGTTCTATTTTTCTTGACACGTTTTTTTCTTAAAGGTAATTGTACGAACGAACATTCGTTATTCTTTTGGGGGTCCATTTTCCTGGTTCGAAGAAAAGTGTCCAGAGCTGATTTTGATTTCTTCTGCCGAAAATGTTGTTGGCGCCACCAACTAGAAAACTGCGAAGCAATTTCATAACTTGCTGACGGGAGGCATTCAGAATGATCGGTATAACTTCTTTTGGTGCTTATATCCCTTTTCTCAGGCTAAAGCGCAATGCCATAGCCAACAGACTCAAGGGTGAAAGGCCTTTTGCCAATTTTGACGAGGACAGTGTTACGATGGCCGTGGCTGCTGTATTGGATTGCCTGCGCGGGGTTGAACGCGATTCAGTAGACGGACTTTTTCTTGCGTCAACTAGCTTCCCTTACAAAGAGAAGCAGGCCGCTACAACAGTGGCTGTGGCGGCAGACTTACGCCGAGACATCATTACCGCAGATTATGCCAATACATTGAAGGCAGGCACCACCGCTCTGAGGTCTGCCGCAGACGCCGTCGCAGCCGGTACAGCCCAGAAAGTCATGGTGGCCGCTGCCGACATCCGGCTGGGAGCGCCCGGGTCCCTCTTGGAACAGGGCCTGGGGGACGGGGCCGCGGCCTTTCTTATGGGCAAAGATGATGTGGTTGCCAGCCTGGAGGAGAGCTACTCTGTCTGCCATGAGATCATGGATATTTGGTGCATCGATAAGAGCCCTTATATCCGTTCATGGGAGACCAGATTCACGGCTACAGAGGGATATCAACATACAATGATGGAGGCGGTAAACGGCATTCTCAAAAAGACGGACCTTAAGCCTAGTGATATCACCAAGGCGGTCTTCTACACCCCCGATGCAAGGGCATCGGCTCGTCTCGCCGGCCGACTGGGATTTGATCCCAAGTCCCAGCTCCAGGATCCATTATTCGGTTTCATAGGGGACGCGGGCACACCCTATGCGATGATGTTGTTGGTGGCTGCCCTTGAAGATTCGCAACCGGGCGATATCCTCTTGTTGGCCAACTATGGCAATGGTGCAGATGCCTTCATCTTCAAGGTGACCGAGAAAATAAGGGATATGGTCCCCCGAGGTGGAATAAAACAGCATCTGGAATCCAAGCAGCTTGTGGAGGACTACCGCGCTTATCTCTATTGTCGCGGTATTTTGCCGGGAATAGAGTCCATCTACCCAATACCCTATGGGCATACCTCAGCCCCTGCCCTGTTTAGAGAAGTGAACCGGAATCTGCGACTTCATGGTGGAAAGTGTGAGAACTGCGGGACCGTACAGTATCCCCCTCAGAGGACATGTGTTAAATGTCGCACCAAAGACCAATTTCAACCGGTCAGGTTGTCTGATAAATTGGGGAAAGTCTTCACATTTTCTATGGATAACGTCTCAAGTATCATTGATTCCCCTGCCGTCATCGCTGTTATTGACTTGGAGGGTGGAGGCCGAATGGAATGCTTTATGACGGATCATATGGTAAAAGAGGTTAAAATTGATCAAGGCGATATGATGATCGGGACCGATGTGGAAATGACTTTCAGAAGACTGTTTGAGCGGGAAGAGATTATTAACTATTTCTGGAAGGCACGGCCGGTAAGGTTTTAGAAGAGTGATACCCTAAACGGATTGCTGGATAAATTGAAAAAAACCCCTTTTAGTCCGGTATGAGGAGCAACTTTACCCTGCTCTCGCCCTCGAGAGGCTGTCTCCTAATGTCATTGCGAGGGACTCCCGCGGAGGCGGGAGGACCGAAGCAATCTCATAATGCATTAAAAACAAGCAGATTGCCACGCTCCCTTCGGTCGCTCGCAATGGCGTAAAGGGATTGTGACACAGCCTCTGAAAGGCGAGAGCTTAGGGGGTGAGCCCGAAAGCGTGTGGAACTCATTTTTTAAATGCAGAGCTATTAAGGCGTTGAGGAGGAAGTGGAATGGAAAGTATCAAGGATAAGGTGGCCATCGTTGGGATGGGCTGCACCAAATTTGGTGAACTCTGGGACAAAAGCCCGGATGACCTGATGGTTGAGGCCTGTTACGAGGCCTTTGAGGATGCAGGCTTGGGGCCAGAGGACATTCAAGCCGCATGGTTTGCCAGCCTTGTGACGGGTTGTACCGGATCCCGATTGGCCAATGCCATAAAGCTTAACTATATTCCCGTTACCAGAGTGGAGAACTTTTGTTGTGGCGGTACCGACGCCCTGAGAAATGCCTGCTATGGTGTGGCTTCAGGGGCCTTTGATATTGCCCTTGCTGTAGGCGTCGAGAAACTAAAAGATACCTACGGCGGCTTCGGACTGTTTTTAACAGGCCCTTTTGAGACGAGCAAGGTGGATGTGGATCTACCTCCCGTTAATATGTTTGCCCAGTTTGCCACAAGGTATTTCTATCATTACGACATTCCCATCGATGAGGGGAAGATGATCCTGGCCAAAATCGCCGTAAAAAACCACCACAACGGGACCATGAGCCCCAAGGCTCATCTTCAAAGAGAGATCACGGAAGAACAAGTATTGAAATCACCCATTATTTCCTGGCCCCTGAGCCTTTTT
>JASFIT010000375.1:0-4776 GCA_050122535.1 Desulfobacteraceae bacterium
CAGATCCATTACCATGGATCTGGGAGGCCGTACCATTGTTGAGGCCTTTGCCGTGGTTGTGATCGGAGGATTGGGAAGCATCCCCGGAGCCTTGCTCGGATCCATGGTATTGGGTCAGTTGAACGCGTTTGGTATTGTCTATTTATCTCGATTTGAAATGGCTTTTATGTACATTTTGATGGCCATTGTCTTACTTATCCGTCCGCGAGGGCTCATCGTTAAGGAGGCCGTATAGGGTCATGGAAAAAAGATTGTCAACCAAACCGCATCCTCTTTACCTGCCTACCCTTTACTGGTTGGTCATAGGTGTCATCTTTTTGCTTCTGGCCCCCCTGTTCCTTTCAGACTTCCTTATTGTTTTCGTGACAGAAATATACATCATGGGCCTGTTTGCCCTCGCCTTTAACCTTTTGTTCGGCTACACGGGCTTGCTCTCGTTCGGGCATGCTGCCTATTTTGCGTTGGGCGCATATACGACAGGGCTCATTTTGATAAGGGTTACACCATCAATACCTCTTGCCTTTGTTGTGGGCTTTGCAACGGCCACGCTCGCTGCCTGGGTTATTGGCTATCTTTGCGTCAGGCTAGACGAGATCTACTTTGCCATGCTTACCCTGGCCTTTGGCATGATGATCCACACGGTCATCTGGCAGTGGGACAGCCTGACCGGCGGTGCAGACGGCCTGGTGGGGATTCCTCGTCCACACTTCCTTTCCATTGATCTCTCGAGCCTCACGGCCTATTACTATTTCACACTAATTGTCGTGGTAATTTGTGCTGCTATTCTCTGGATTATTACCCGTTCCCCTTTTGGGCTGACCCTCAAGTCCATTCGAGAGAATCATGAGAGGGTCGAATATCTTGGCATCAACATGAAAAGGTATCGGCTCATCGCCTTTGTGATTTCCGGATTCTTTAGTGGCGTGGCTGGAGCGCTGTTCGCCCCTTTTGAAATGGCCATTGCACCTGAAACTGCCTTCTGGACCAAATCTGCTGAACCTGTCTTTATGAGTCTCGTGGGGGGTATGCATATCTTTCTTGCGCCTCTGGCAGGGGCTGGCATCTTCATGTTCCTGAAGGAAATCATCTCAGGATACACTGAGTACTGGATGTTCCCATTGGGAGCCATACTCATTATCCTGGTGATCTTCCTGCGAGGAGGCATCATCGGTTTTCTCCATGAAAAAATATTGGCTATTAGAGGGCTTAATTGATGAATGAGAGTATCGTTCTGGAAACAAAAAGTTTGTGGAGGAACTTTGGAAGCCTATCAGCTGTTGCTGGCGTTGACCTCCAATTTAAAAAGAGGGAGTTAGCCTCCGTCATCGGACCCAATGGGGCGGGTAAAACCACACTTTTTAACCTCATCACCGGAAAACTGAAGCCTTCCCAGGGGGCGGTCTATTTTCAAGGAAAGGAAATTACCGGCCTAAAGCCCCACAGGATCGCACGCATCGGTATCGGTAGGATCTTTCAAATCACTAACCTGTTTCCGGAGCTTACGGCTTACGAGAACATCAGGGTCGCCGTACTGGCCAATTTGAGAGAAACTAAAAGGATGCTCACCCTGGACAATCGGCTCAAAAATGTGAATGAGGAAACGGACAGGATTATTGAACTCATCGGTCTTGCGGACAAGAAAGATACCTCTTGTGGTGTCCTTTCTCACGGCGACCAGCGCCTCATTGAAGTGGGTTTGGCACTCGCCATTAATCCTAACCTCCTTCTCTTGGATGAACCCACGGGTGGGATGGGTCCCGAGGAAACGGATGAGATGGTCGGCTTCATCAGGGACTTGAACGAAAAACAGGATATCACCATTCTGCTTGTGGAGCATGATATGAGCGTTGTCTTTTCCGTGTCCGAGCGGATTGTGGTCATGCACCAGGGCACAGTCATTGCGGACGGCATGCCCGATGAGATCAAAGAGAACGAAAAGGTAAAAGAGGCCTATCTGGGGGAAGAATAAGCATGCTGGAAGTCCAAGACATACATACCTATTACGGAAGAAGCCATATCCTTCAGGGGATCTCTCTTGGTCTTAAAGAGGGAGAGGTGATCTGTTTACTCGGCAGGAATGGGGCAGGTAAAACCACCACCGTCAACTCTATCATGGGTTATGTCCATCCCAAGGCCGGCACCATCACGTTTGAGGGTAAAGATATTACAAAGAAGCAACCCTTTCAAATCAGTCGTGCAGGAATCGGGCATGTCCCGCAGGACCGAAGGATTTTCCCTACTCTGACCGTTCAGGACAATTTGGAGGTCATCCATCGAAAAGTGGAGGGAGGATGGACGGTAGACAAGGTCTTTGAGACATTCCCTATTCTGGAAACGCTGAAATCCAGAAGGGGGAGCAATCTAAGTGGCGGAGAACAGCAGATCCTCGCTGTAGCCAGACCTTTGATGACCAATCCGAAGTTGCTACTGTTGGACGAACCCTCGGAAGGCATTGCCCCTTTGATCGTGAAAGAGATTGGTGAACTGATTAAGGAGATTACCAAGACCGGTATATCTGTTCTCCTGGCCGAGCAGAACATGGGATTTACCATGAAGATTGCATCGAGAGGCTATATTATCGACAAGGGGAGGATTCACCACCAAGGCGGCATGGAGGAACTCAAAGAGGACAAGGAAATCATTGGAAAGTATCTGGCGGTGTAGCTCGTTTCGCTTATCGCGGTAAGAGTGGAATATTGGCATAATGGTGTCTGGCCTCCGGCTCGGAGCCTACGGCTCGGGGAGGAGAATATGAGAGTTTTCCAGGTGCGTGTACGCAAGCAAGGCCCCGAAGTGATTCATGGGGCTTTAATTATTTAGTAAAGGGAGATCCCCTTTTGGAATTTCGAGTTCTCGTATATTTTTGTTTAAATGGTATCGCGAACTCCACCTGTTACTTCCTTCTGGCCGCAGGGCTGAATCTCATCTTCGGTCTTTTAGGGATCCTCAATTTCGCCCAGGGAGCCCTATTCATGATCGGCGCCTACTTCACCTTCCAGTTCTTGCACTGGACAGACAACTTCTGGCTTTCCATTATTTTTGCTCCCCTTGTTGCAGCTGCTGTCGGCGCTCTAATTGAACGCTATTTACTTCGTCGCACCTACGATATTGATGTAACATTCCAATTGCTTCTTACCTTTGGGTTGATCCTCGTCATAGAAGACATTCTCCGCTTCATTTGGGGAGTCAACTGGTATACGGTAAGCGAGCCGGATATACTCAGAGGCGCAATACCCTTACTTGGCTGGGACTATCCCATTTATAATGTGTTTTATACTGGCGTTGGGCTCACAGTATTTGTTTGCCTCTGGTTGTTCATGAATAAGACACTGTTAGGCAAAAAAATCGTTGCAGCCTCATCCGACGGAGAACTGGCAAGCGGCCTGGGGATCAATGTCCCTCGATTATTTACGATTGTCTTTGCCATTGGGGCGTGGCTTGCAGGCTTAATGGGTGTCTTTCATGGCCCGTTGGTGAATATCAATCTGGATATGGGCCACAAGTATATGTTGACCGCCTTTGCTGTGGTTGTCATCGGTGGATTGGGAAAAGTCCATGGGGTCTATGTGGTGTCTCTCCTGCTGGGACAGCTGGAGGCCTTTGGAATCCTGTTTGTGCCTTTTTTTGAGAGAATATTTATGTGGGGACTCATGATAATCATTCTCATATGGCGGCCCCGGGGCCTCTTTGGGGAAAGAAAAGAATGAAAAAACAGTATTTAGTGAGGAGTGAGAAGTCAGCAGTTAGGAGTAGGAATAAAAAATACTACAAGGTTGCTGAAAAACGCTATCACCGTCCGCCGGCGTCATTCCCGCGAAAGCGGGAATCCAGGGATCCTGCTCCGCTCTGGACTCCCCCCGGAGTTTATCCCGCACGAGGATGCGGGACGGGACTGACACTGTGGGCGGATCTTTCGGGGACCTTCTGCTTTTTCATTTCTCATTCCCCATTCCCTATTCTGCGTTCCTGCTTTTCCTTGCTTTTACCTCTGTTAATTATAATGCAAGTCGCATGTTCTGAGGCACCTGTGGTCAAAATTGGGGATGTGGCACAGGATTTTACGCTTCCCAGCCTCACCGGAAAAGAAGTGACCCTGAGCCAGTTCAAAGGGAGGAATGTTTTTATCTTTTTTTGGACCCAAGGATGCGTGTTTTGCCAAACAGAAAACATTGTTCATGTCAACGACATTTATCTCAGGGGTAAGAAAAAAGACCTTGTAGTCTTCTCCATTAACATTGCAGAATCCAAAGGCGATGCGAGAGAATTCGTGAAGCAGAAGGGACTGATCTTTCCAGTCCTCTTGGACAGGGACGCCAGTGTAACGAGAAAGAAGTACGGGGTCTATGTGGTTCCCACCCTTTTTATCATCGGAAAAGATGGGCTGATCAAAGGGAAGGCCTACGGTTATATGACCAACGAGGCCCTATGGGAATTTGTGGATCCCTATCTCAAATGAATTCCATTCTTCCCTCCCCTCTCATCAAACTAACCCGACAGAACAGAATGCCATGCATCCCAAGAGAGCGGACGTCCTCTCTTTCTCACACGTCCCGTCCAAGCTTTGTATATCACACCTCACTTCCAAGATCGCAAAAAGCATGAAGCTACATAGCTTTAGACACAGATACTCTTCACAAAAGCTCTCAAAAGGATCTGATAAGGTAAAATCAAATGTTCTAATACTAATATTTACTTATTCAAGAATATTTTATATAATTTATATATACTGTGAATAAGTAGTGAAGGAAGGACTGTGGCTAGGCTAATTTTAGAGTT
>JASFIT010000376.1:0-4773 GCA_050122535.1 Desulfobacteraceae bacterium
ACTCCTTGAGCAGAAGATACTTGCTAAGGCCATAAATAAAAAGGAGGCTGTATATAAAACATTTCTTGACCCTCAGAGAGTGAGGAGCGTTAAAGTCTTGGAGGATAAGTTTCATTTTTCCATGGTGTATCCCGATTATGATATGGATTGACATGCCTTTAATGTGGTTCCAGCCGTGCTGGGTCCCTCAAACCCGCAATTGCCAATAGGCATTTAAACCTATATTTGGATCTGTCTCATTCTCTTTTTGGCGGGCCTCACAAAAAGAACAGGTTAATTCTATTCATGTCCCCTACAGGCGTTATTCTTGTACTTGTCTCCGCCACCCTGCATGTGAGCTGGAACTTCCTCATCAGATCCAGTTCAAATCCGAGAGTCTTTCCCCTGATAAGAGGCACGGCAATTATTGGTATGTCGGCAATTTTTTTAGCGAGAATGCCGCTCCATGAGATTCCTTCCTGCGTGTGGTCTTATGTTTTGTTGTCAGGTTTCGTGCATGCACTTTATGTCCTGTCTCTCAGCACAGCCTATGTGAAGGGTGACATCTCCTACGTGTATCCTATTGCTCGATCTGCCCCAGCTTTTGTGCCCATTGCCGGCTTTTTCATATTTGGTGAGAGCATATCGTTGCAAGGTGGCGTGGGGATTTCTGTTGTTGTTTTGTGCATTTTCCTGTTGCAAGTTGGTGGAGGCGATGGGGAAGAATCAAAACACATATTGGCCTTTATCAGACAAAGAGAGAGTTTGTGGGCGTTTGCTGCCTTGGCTACCGTGGTGGCTTATAGTCTCATCGACAAAGCGGGTATGGTTGCCTTTGGCCAGGTGGAAAACCTGCCATCCTATCTACATGGACCCACATTTTTTATGCTGGAAGCCTCCCTCTCCAATCTCATCTATTGGGGCTACATGGCGAGCCGTCGAGAAGTTGGAGACCGCCATGTGTGGAAACGAGAGTGGTTCCAGGGAATCTTGGCAGCCTTGGCCACCATGTTTTCATACAGTTTGATCCTCCACGTCATGAAAACAGAACACTTGGGTTACATCGTCACCTTGAGACAGTCTAGCGTCCTTATCGCTGTTTTAGTTGGCTGGCTAATCCTTAAAGAGAAGCAGGGACTGTCAAGGCTGTTGATTGCAGGGGCTATGCTGGCAGGCTTCTTCCTGGTGGCAACCGCAAAGTGAGACGGAGGAATTGTTGTCTGCAAGCAACTCCCTGAATTCACCATCTGATTTAGCAGGCAATATTGAAATCAGCAGCTTATGGAGTCTTCCTGATCATTAGCAAGGTATTAGATGCTAGGCGCCGAGGAGCGACGAGTGAGGCGTATGGATCAATACGCCGCAAGCCTGCCCCCGCGAAGGCGGGGGGAGGAGCGATCGAAGGCAACGCCGCAGATGATGCCTTGATGGTGATCAGGCGCCATATTGCTGACTCATGAGGGTGAGATAGGGAGGTACGAAGGCGAGGGCATAGACGACCAGAAGGCCGGAACCACTGGCGTTTAGGACGAGCAAGAGGAAGACAAACAATGCGGCCGGAAGACGCAACAAAAGGGCTTTCCTCTCCACGCGTCTTCCTGTCCCGCGTCGTCGGATCGTGTAAACCAATGCGAGTGAGAGGACCCAAAAGGCACTAACCGTAATCATGGTGTTCGCAGAAGTATTGACCCACCGCAGCGCCCCCCACCAGGTTCCTAAGAGCAACAGATGCGTCCCAACGACTGAGACCAGCAGAAGCAGTAAGGTCCATCCCTTTGATCGGTTTGGTCGAGTCGCCCATTGAAACACAAAAGTACAACAAAAGGTGAAATAGCCCCAGCCAAGAATCCCGATGGGTGGGACATGGAATATCCCGGGTTCGTTCCAGGACCAGAGGCCGGCATTCACCGCCACCGGCTCAAGAAGCGCGGCGTCTGTGCATACGATGGCACCGGCGGCCAGCGGCACGAACTTGTGCTCCGGGGGCAACAGTTGGGATGCCAGGTCCCATGCGGAGTGGATAATGACGGGCCAGATGAGAATAATCAGAAGGGGTACCTGGTCCAGGAAGAGGTTCCAGGACGGACTATAGCTGTAAAATTTGTAAAGGAGAATGCAGCTTTCTTCGGCAATCCAACATGCAACCGAGACAAGGACGAATCTGGCGAGAAATTGTTTGGGGTTCGCCTCGTCTATAATGCGGAATATGACGTAAAAGGCAACAAGGGCGAGGGCAGTCAATTGCAGGAGCAGCATGCCTAGAGTCTCGCGCCCGGCAGATCAGCCAAAACCCACAGATGATAGATGATGAATAGAAGGGCTCCGATCCATGTAAGCACAATGCAGTCCTTTGCTGAAATGCCTCGACGCAGGGCGCGTTTGTACACCACATACTGAATGACAGGCGCAGCGGCCATGATGAAGATCCGCCAGGGAACAAAATTGGACAGATAGCCGACCGCAAGAACGACCATGGAAGAGAAGAGAAGACCATCCACCATGTGAATGGCCGTGCGCTCTCCGTGTACCACGGGATAGGTTCGAATCCCAGCCAACGTATCGCCTTGCACATCCCGGAGGTCGTATATCACCTCATAACTGAGGACAAAGAGAAATAGGAAGAGGGCCGAGAAGACCACGGTCACCCATGTGATCCCTGGTGGGAAGTGACGCAAACCCGTTTCCCAGGCCAAGGTGGCGAGAGGGTATCCTAGGACAGTGAACAGGAAGCCGAGTGCTGAGGTGGTGTTTTTCCAAAAGTACTGCTGCTTGAGACGGCGTCGGCCAGGCAAGAGGGGCCAGTTGTAAAAGAGACCCATCAAGTGACACGTAATCCGCAGTGGTGTTATGGCGGGATTCAGGAAGTGGACAAGCACAAAGGAGACAAGCAAAAGGGCAAAACAGAGTCCCAGTAGCCATCGGCGATGCCGAACCAAGAAATCGGTGCCGCGGATTTCATTGGCCTCGTCTTCTTTGAGGTCCACAATACGGTTGAACAGGTTGACAAAGTACCAGTCCAGGGCACATACCCCTGTCAGGAACCATGGATATTTGTCCATAAAAAGCCAGCCAAAGGTAAAGGTACCGAGCGCCGCGATAAACGTAATGTGAAGTCGTCCCACTGAAGCAAACGCCCGGAAGGTCCCCCTTCCTTCCATCTTGTCCATTTCAGGATCAACCGGCAACCGTGCCGCCAATGTCATCCGAATCTCCTCCTCCAACTGAAAACATTTACCCTTATCTCCTTGAATTGTCAATTTATCTTGACGCATTGGGGCAGCAAGGCTTAAGCTTATATAGCAGGAAAGAGAAAGGGCTCAAAAGGAAGACGTATGATCTCAGAGGTGATCAAATTTCTCACAATCGATCTCTGGAGAATCCGATCCGGGGATGTGCCCCGTTCAAGATGGTTTCTGGTCAGGCTATTGAGAATTTGCGTACTCTCCATCCGGGGACTCATCGAAGATAAAGGTCCCCTGAGGGCTTCTGCATTAACTTTTTGGTCTTTGCTCTCCGTGGTTCCAGTAGCCGCGATGCTTTTTGGCATTGCTAAAGGCTTTGGGTTCGAAAGGACGTTGAAAACCCAGCTCATGGAAAAATTGGAGGGCCAAGAGGAGGTGATCACCTGGATCATCAAGTTTGCCGAAAGCACACTGCAGACCACAAGGGGTGGTGTGATTGCGGGTGTGGGCATGCTGTTTCTCTTCTGGACGATTATAAAGGTGCTCAGTAACATTGAGCAATCATTTAATGACATCTGGGGTATCAAGAAAGCGAGGCCTTTCACAAGAAAGATAACCGATTATCTCTCCCTCATGCTTATTGGTCCTGTGCTTTTTATCATGTCCAGTACGGTGACCGTTCTCATAACCAGTCAAATCAAGAGCATCGTTGAACAGATTTCCCTACTGGGTGCCGTGAGTCCTCTTATATTTTTGGTACTCAATTTATTGCCTTATTGTGCCATATGGGCCCTCTTTATCTTTATGTATATGTTCATGCCCAACACAAAGGTTCATTTCAAATCTGCCCTCATTGCGGGGATCATAGCCGGGACCCTTTACCAAGTTTTCCAGTGGGGTTATATTGTTTTCCAGATTGGGGTTTCCAAATACAACGCCATATATGGAGGCTTTGCCGCCTTACCTCTTTTCCTGATATGGCTTCAGGTGAGCTGGCACATCGTGCTCTTTGGTGCAGAGATCGCCTTTGCCTATCAGAACGTGGATACCTACGACTTTGAGCCTGATTGCCTGCGCGTAAGCTATTCCTTCAAGAGACTCCTGAGCCTGAGGATTGCGCAACTGCTCGTGAAGGATTTCTCCAATGGAGAGAGGTACTGCGACGAGACGGAGATTTCGCACAAATTGGAAATCCCTATCCGCTTAGTCCGTCAGATACTCTTTGAGCTTGTTGAATCGGGAATTGTCTCTCAGGTCAGGCTGAACGATGATCAGGTGAGTGCCTACCAGCCTGCCCTCAGTCCAGAGGGCATCACCATAAAATACGTGGTGGATGCGCTGGAGAGGTATGGCAGCGATAATATTCCGGTAGGCAAATCAGAAGAACTTGGAAAAATCTCAGAGTCTTTGAAGAAATTTGATGAGATGATTGAGAAGTCCCCTGCCAATTTACCCCTCAAGGATATTTAGCCTTTGCCAAATCATGCCAGAATGCCCCACTCTTCTAAGCGAGGATGAATGGCATCCTATAATTCCCCTCCCTTGATGGGAGGGGATAAAGGGGAGGGTGAGAGTCTAGGGCTTTTCACCCCCACCTCAATCCTCCCCCGTC
>JASFIT010000377.1:0-4748 GCA_050122535.1 Desulfobacteraceae bacterium
GGCAAAGGCAGTTTCCGGTTATCGGAAAACAGGTCTTTCGGCTTACTGGGTAGAGGTTCATCTCGGGGATAAGGGTGTCTGGTATAGGGTCTTTACAGGGTACTTCAAAGACCAGAAACGAGCTGAGGCCTTTATCAAGAGAAAAAGAATCGCCGATGCCAAAACAAAAAGGACAAAGTATTCCAACTTAATTGGCGTCTACGCCACGGAAAGCGATGCCCAGAAAGAATTTCTCGCCTTGTCAAGACGTGGATACAGTCCTTACGTGATTGAGACGAATAGCGGTGAGTCTCAACTTTATGTGGGGGCCTTTTACACGCAGATTGGTGCTGAGAGACTTCATGAGGAGTTAGCATCTAAAGGTATACGAAGCCGGGTCGTTGAGCGGTAAAATCCTCTGGGCATATCCCCTCCCCTCCACCCTAAAACCATCCGTTTGACTCCAACAATGTACAGTCCTCAACTGTATAATACAACATAATTATCTACATGTATCATTGCCGCCTCTTCTATGCTTCGACGTTGCTGAGCAACGTAGAAGGGTCGATGAACTCAGGGCTTCGAGCAAAGTCGAGAAGCTCAAGGTCGAACTGCTCGAGGCCGAACGGCTTCCCCCCGACACCCGCCTCCGCGGGTGCAGGCTGTCCGGGGTTCGCAATGACGGAAAGCTGGGTTTTGGAAGGCATTAAACCTGGGGAGTATGAGACTTTGATGTGGATTAAGCTAGGTGGGCTAATGAATTGAAATGGCGGAGAGAGAGGGATTCGAACCCTCGGTAGGGCTTTTTACCCTACACTCGCTTAGCAGGCGAGCGCCTTCAGCCAACTCGGCCATCTCTCCGCAATGGGTCTTCCCGTTTTGCCCATTGAGCCAGGTAATTTCGCATAGCCTGCACCTGAGGATGGTAGATGCAGGACATGTAACCAGAACTGTCTGGCGGAGGGAGTAGGATTCGAACCCACGGTACCTCTCGGTACAACGGTTTTCAAGACCGCCGCCTTCAACCACTCGGCCATCCCTCCATAAAATCGCTGCACGATTTTATACAGCGCAGCTTCGCTGCCGCAAGACAAGGTGTTGGGGTCAATTTACCATCCGAAGAGCCAGGAGTCAAAGTCTTTTCGTTTCAAGTACTTCTCTCATTTACCGGAGGGTTCAACCATTCTCTCACGCATAAGTCGGATCGTTTCGGCGTAATTGTCGCTATGAAAAATAGCGGATCCCGCCACAAAGACATTGGCTCCAGCCGATGAGACAGGTCCTATTGTCTGCGGACCAATGCCTCCATCCACTTGCAACTCAATGTCTAGGCCCCTTTTGTCAATGATCTCCTTCAGACTCTCTATTTTGGGTATCACGCCAGGGATAAACGCCTGGCCCCCAAAGCCGGGATTCACCGTCATAAGAAGGACCATGCCCAAGTCATCCAGGACATATTCTATCATTTGTAATGGTGAAGCGGGATTCAAGGACACAGCAGGCCTCGCTCCTGCCTTTGTTATATGCTGAATAGATCTGTGCAGATGGTTCACCGCCTCTGCGTGAACGGTAATCATATCTGCCCCTGCCATAACAAACTCCTCAACAAAGAAATCAGGGTTTGAGATCATCAAGTGGACGTCCAGGGGCAGCTCTGTTACTTGCCGCACAGCCTTAACAATCATAGGACCAATGGTGATATTGGGGACAAAGTGACCATCCATCACATCGATATGGATGTAATCAGCCCCAGCCTGCTCAACACTCTTGACCTCTTCACCAAGTCTCGTAAAATCTGCTGAGAGAATCGACGGCGCTATCTTTCCCATACTCTCCTCCCTTAATAAAATCGTTACACGATTTTATACAGCGTCCCGCCGCAATTGTGGGCGGGACTTAAGAGCGACAAAGTCGCGTTTCATAAAATAACCGAACCAAGTGAGGTTATTTTATTTTTTTGTGAAAAGGGCGGCAAAGAAACCATCCATGTGATGCACATGAGGAAAGATCCTTAGGAAACCCATATCGTCTATGAGATCCAGGCACCACTCTGGGACATGGTCTTTCATGTTCACAAGAGACACATCACCATGACGCACCAGACAGTCTTCGACAACCTCTTCGTTCTCTTCTTTGGAGATGGTGCATGTTACATAAAGCATCTTGCCCGCACTTCGCAAGATGGAGGCAGCTTCAGCGAGCATGCCTTTCTGAAGCAGAGCCAGCCGATCGATGTCTACCTCACGCCTATTCCATTTCCCATCAGGATGTCTGGAAATCACCCCAAATCCTGAACAGGGGGCATCAATCATGATCTTATCAAAATTGAAATGAAACAGAGAAGAGAGGGAACTCGATGCATCTGCCACCAGGTTCGTGATGCATGCAATGCCTAGGCGATGCGAATTCCTGCCAAGACTTATCAATCTCCTGTGGCTGATGTCAAGGGCAAGAACCCGCCCCCGATCACCCATGAGTTCGGCCAAATGTGTGCTCTTCCCTCCAAGTCCCGCACATATGTCTAGGATATTTTCCCCAGGTTGGGGGGCAAGGAGATGGGATGTGATTTGAGCCGCTTGATCCTGGACCTGAAACAGGCCATCCTTGAAGGAAGAGAGCCCATCCGGTCTGCCCCTCAGTCCTTCCACGATGATTCCTTGGGGGGAATAGGGGGTTGGTTTTGCTGTCATGCCCTCTTCTTCCAGGCGCTCTATCAATTCATGGCGGCCAAGCCGCAGAATATTTGTTCGTATGATAAAACCGGGAATGCGATTTCCTGCTGCAAGAAGGGCTTCAGTGAAATCTAATCCATAATCGTTTATCCACTTTTTGACCAACCATAAGGGATAGGAATAAAAAACAGATAAGTAGTAGGCAGGATCACTGTCTGGATCAGGAAACGTGATTTCAGCTTTATTTCTGCAAACACGCCGGAGAATCGCATTCACAAAGGAGACAACGTGTTTGGCACCGTGGGCCTTGCTTTGGTTCACGGCCTCATTGACTGCAGCGGACTCGGGGACTCTATCCAGAAAAAAGATCTGGTAAAGGGCAAGACGAAGAATGTTTAGGATTGGTGGGGCTATTTTCTCTAGTGGGAAATCGGAAGTCTGCTCTATGATCCAATCGACTCGAAGCCGCCACCGCAACACGCCTTGCACCAGGTGGCTAATAAAGGCCCGGTCTCTCTCATCCAATTGGGCGTTGCGTCGGGAAAGATCGTCCAGGTAGGATCCAGAAAGAATGGGCCTATGAGACAGCCCGTTCAACACGCTCAGGGCCAGGTTCCTTGGAGTCTCTGATTTCATCTCCCAAAAAGGTAATCATTCCCCTTTCAACCAGGTCAAAATTTACATCTGTGTCATGGCATGGGTTAAAGGGTTTATCGTTTGATGTCCCGAAAGCAGTCATTGGATAGGTGTAACGTCTGCCTGTCAGACCGTTGGCCATATTTCCGCTATTTTTCTTTTATCGTGCTCATGGCGTGTTAAGCATCCACCTTCCCGAATTCCGTCTTTAATCGCCGAATATGGTCCCCTCTGGCAATGGGAATCCCCGCAAAAAATCAGGGATAGGAAGCCTCTTCTTTCCAGGGTACTGGATCTCTCTGATCCCTATAATCCCCTGAGCTGTATCCACATGAATAGCGTCTTTCGTATGTTTTACAACTCTTCCCGGTACCCCATTAGGTCCACGCTTATCCACGACGGTCGAGGAAAAAAGCTTTATCTGCTTGCCCTCCAACAAGGTGTAGGCGCCCGGTCTCGGATCTAGGGCACGAATGAGACAGGATATTCTAGTAGCTGGTTGTTTCCAATCCACCAAGGACTCACCCCTCTCAATCTTAGAGGCATAACTGGCTAAGGAATCATCCTGCGGGGTCTCCTTGACCTGGGCCTTGCTCATGTCGTTAAGGGCCTTGATGATCACCTGCCCGGCCAACACTGAGAGTCGGTCATGAAGTTGTCCGGCTGTCTCGTCCTGAAGGATAGGGACTTCTTCCTGAAGAAATATAGGGCCAGTATCCAGCCCTTCATCCATGCGCATTATTGTGAGGCCTGTCTTGGATTCGTTGTTGAGGACAGCCCGTTGTATGGGCGCAGCTCCCCGATATTTGGGGAGAAGGGATGCATGAATGTTAATGACTCCCCAGCAGGGTATTGTGAGAAGATTCTTTTTGAGGATCTGACCAAAGGCAACCACGATGGCCAAGTCAGGCTCCATTTTTTTTATCTGGTCGCAAAAATAATCATCCGATGCCTTTTGCGGTTGTAAGACCTCAATGTGGCGCGTAACGGCCAATTCCTTTACAGGGGAAGGGACCAGTTTCCTGCCTCTCCCTTTAGGCCGGTCCGGTTGCGTGACGACAGCGAGTATTTCATGACCCTTTTGAATGAGGGCCTCTAGGGTGGGAACAGCAAATTGGGGTGTGCCCATGAATATCAGTCTTGGCTGGCTGGGGAATTTCTCTTTGGAAAAACTTGTCATCTTTTATTTGCTGTTTGGAGACTGCTCTTTCTTGAGCATCTTCTTTAGCCTCTTGTTATAGAGGGCCCTCTTCAGGCTGCTGATATGATCAATAAAAAGGATACCATTGAGATGATCAATCTCGTGTTGCAAACAACGGGCAAGAAGACCTTCAGCCTCAATATCGACCGGGTTGCCGTCAATATCAACGCCTCGCACCTTTACTTGTGCGCTCCGGCTGACTTCAGCCGAAAAATCAATCACGCTCAGGCATGCCTCCTCTTGAACAATCTCCCCTTCCG
>JASFIT010000378.1:0-4739 GCA_050122535.1 Desulfobacteraceae bacterium
AGACGGCCTCAGCAAAGAAACCACAGAGAATCAGCCCCAAACCGAAACCTGCGCTATCCGAGAAGAAACCTGAGGACGGAAGTGTGACGCCTGCCAAGGAGGGCATTTCTAGGACACCCATTGAGAAAAAGCGCCAAGCCGTCGCTGTGCAAAACCGAGGGCCAGCGATTGCAAAAAAGCCTCAATCTAAACCCGTAACATCCATCCCGAAGAGGGGGCCCACATCAAGGCATGCGGCCGTGGCGAATGCAGCATCATTCCCGAAGAAAACCCGCTCCCATCCCTATTCCCTCTACCTGGGCTCGTTCCGGACCCTGGAACGGGCAGAAAGGGCAATTTTTTTATATAGCAAGAAGGGCCTATCCCCTTATTGTTCCAAGGTTGATTTCAATGAAAAGGGGATATGGTTTAGAGTGTTTACAGGACATTTCCAGGATCGTGAGAAGGCAGAGAAGTTTAAAGAGCATCATAAACTAGGAGAGGGCACGGTCAAGAAAACAGCCTATGCGAGTCTGGTTGGCACCTATACGCAGTCAAGAGAGCTTGAGAATAGAGTGCTATCGTTGAAGGGACTCGGATACTTTCCATATGTCATAAAAGGAGAGGATGGAAAATCCCGACTCTACGTGGGTGCCTTCATCACAAGAGAGGGAGCAGAGCAGCAATACCATGATCTACAGTTAAGGGGTATTCAGAGTCAGATCGTCAAGAGATAAGATTCTTCCTCCCTAAGTCCTTCGATTCATAGGCTCGATAACGAATTCATTTAGACTTCGGCTGAGCTCAGTCGAAGCCCTCGGGATTTAGCGACGCTCAATAACTCCTTGGCATAGGAAAGGGGCCTTCCGGAGAAAAACATTTGGAAAACAAGCCAAAAACAGAATACTTCAACCTGAGCGGCCAAACCACCCTCCAACTCCTCCTGCCACTCATCCTTCTGCTACTCGTACTCATTGCCTTTGCCTTCATGATACCCGTGCTCTCAACCTTCCAGACCTTCGCGTTGACGGCTGGTATGGTCATCTTCATTGCCGGCTTTGCCAGTACAGATATCGCCCTCTATGTTCTCATATTTTCAATGCTTCTGAGTCCGGAGTTCGTTGTGGGAACCACTGAAGGCGCTGCCCTCGGCCGTGGTGTGACACTAAGGCTCGATGATTTCCTTATTGTAATCATTGGGATGAGCTGGCTGGCCAAGATGTCTATCAAAAAGGAACTGGGCTTGTTCCTGAAAACTCCACTCAACAGACCAATCGCCTATTATGTTATTATTTGTCTCATTTCTACCCTGTTAGGGGCCATGTTCGGAACAGTGAGTCTAAAGACGGGCTTCCTATTTGTCCTAAAGTATTTTGAGTACATGATCATCTATTTTATGGTCGCCAACCATCTTGAGAGCAAAAAGCAGATTCGGAATTATTTATGGGCGATACTCATCACCTGTGCCATTGTTTCTATCATAGGAATAGCTCAGATTCCTGGTGGCGGTAGAGTCTCAGCACCATTTGAAGGTCAGGTGGGGGAACCCAACACCTTTGGAGGATACCTGGTTTTTATGATCTCTGTGGCTCTGGGATTACTTTTAGCATCCAACTCTTTCCGCAACCAACTCCTTTATGGTCTCTTGGCGCTCCTTTCTTCTGTCCCCCTGATTTACACCCAATCCAGGACTTCCTACATGGCTGCCATTCCCGCAGCACTTGCCTTCGTATGGCTGTCAGAAAGAAGAAATTGGGTCATAGCAGCGGTTCTCATTGTGGGTATCAGTCTTCCTTTTATGGCTCCGGAGCCCGCTAAGGAGAGGCTCAACTATACGCTTACGCAGGGGCGAAACCAAAGAGATGCGGTGGAAGTGGGGGGCCTAAAGCTGGATACTTCACTGTCAGCCCGATTGAGGAGTTATAAAGCGGCCGCCGAGGATTGGGTGGAGCATCCTATTCTGGGATATGGGGTGACCGGTTACAAATTCCTAGATACTCAGTATCTCAGGGTTATCACGGAGACGGGACTGGTAGGACTGATCATATTTCTCCTCTTGATGACCGCCATATTCAGGCAGGGATACCGTGTGTTTAAGGGAACCACTGATCCTTTTTATAGGGGCCTTACAATGGGCTATGTGGCCGGCTTTATTGGCCTCCTTTGCCATGCCCTTGGCGCAAATACCTTTATCATTGTACGGATCATGGAACCATTCTGGTTCATGACAGCAATGGTTATTAGGATTCCTGACTTAGAAAAGGAAGCTTGAGGCCAACACCCCTGTAATCAACCACCAGGATTTAAAACAACCAGTGCATCAACGGCCACAGGCTTACTTCCTGATAGTATCAAGGGATTAACATCTATCTCCTTAATGGCATCATTTTCAAGGCCCATCTCACCCACCCGGATGAGGATCTCTGAGAGTTCTTCCTGGTCTGCCGCAGGCATGCCACGCACATTTCCCAAGATCTTGTGGCCCTTGATCTCTTGCATCATCTCTTTCGCATCCCTCTCCTCAATGGGAGCCACGCGAAAGGAAATATCTTTGAGAATCTCTGTGAAAATTCCTCCTAGTCCAAACATGACACATGGGCCGAACTGGGCGTCTCGGGTCATGCCAACCATAAGTTCTCTGCTGCCCCTTACAAGTTCCTGGACCAGAACCGCATTTTTTTGACCCTCCATGCTGGTCATGATCTGTTGAAAGGCCGCACGGGCCTCTTCATCATTGCGGAGATCCACCTTGACCAGTCCCTGTTCCGTCTTATGAGTCAGGTCAGGGGCGCATCCCTTAATAACCAAGGGATAGCCTATGTCACTGGTGGCCTTTATGAGTTCTTCCTCTGTCGTCACCAGGATTTCACGGGCCAACGGGATTTTATAGACACGCAGGAGCTCCTTGGATTCATGCTCAGAGAGTACGCCGCGACCTTCCTTCAAGGCCTTTTCTATGATCTTCACACTTTCAGCCATTTTTCACCCTATCCTTTGTTTTAAATATCGTAGAATTGCCTATGAACCATAAACATGACCAGGAATATACTAGAACATCCACTCTTCCGAAATGTGCACAAAACATCAGGAACGGGGGGATGAGGTCCCAGACTTAGTGGAGCTAAGGTTCCTAAGTTCCCAGAGATGGGCCATGACCCTGGCCGCTCTCTCTGGTGTGGGAAGATTTGCCAAAGCCCCTGCCTTCTCCAGAAAATCTACCTCTCCATCCCAAATACCCGGAGGAGAGATGAGAGAAGCGATAATAGGTTTTTGCTGCCTCCATTTCAAGAGCAAGTCCCCTATGCCTTCCAAGACGTCCCTGTTTGCGGATGCGAAGAGGGTTATCAGTATGATCCCATCCACGTTCTCATCCTTCAAAACAGCCCCCAGGATGCCCGAAATAGCCGAGGGATCAGAAAACACGGGCCCCATATCCACAGGATTGGATCTGAGCACAATGGGAGGCAGGATTTCATTTATGACGCGATGGGTCTGGTCACTGAAGCAGGCCATCTCCAGGCCCTCTCGCTCGCATACATCAGAGGCCACCATGCCAGGACCCGCCTGAGCTGAAAGAATTCCAACCCTTTTGCCCTTAGGGAGCGGACAGATGCAGAGAGCCCGAGCAAGATCCAAGAGGGCCTCCATAGTATCTAGAGCAAGTATACCAGCCTGTCTTAAGGCCCCCTCATAAATCTCATTTTTCCCGGCTATGGATCCCGTATGGGAGAGGGAGATCCTATCGGCCGTCTTGGCACTTCCACTTTTGTACGCAATGAGTGGCTTCGTCCCCAGGTTCTCCGTTGATATCTTCATCAGTTCGCGCGGCTCGTCGAGACCTTCCAGGTAAAGAACGATGACGTGAGTGTCGGGATCCTCCATTAAATAGGCTACTGTCTCTGCAAAATCAATATTTAATCGGTTTCCCAGACCGATAACCTTACTGATGGGGATTTTGAGTTGCATGGCCATGAAGGCCATGAGGTGGGAAATCCCTCCGCTCTGACTGACCAGGGCTACGCCTCCTTTTCTTAGCCAAGAGAGTTCCGGAGTGAATGAAGCGTTCAGATTTTGGTGGAGGTTTACCACGCCGAAGGTGTTGGGACCGATAACCGGTGTGCCTGAACGGTTGACCAGGTCAGCCAGCGTGGCTTGGAGTTCTGTGCCCTGGGGGTCGTCACTTTCCTTGAAGCCGGCCGTAATAAGGACTATTCCTCTAACGTCCTTGCGAACGCACTCCTCAAATATGCCTTGAACCAGTGGGGCAGGCACGACCACAACGGCCAAATCTACGGGTCCCTCAATTTCCGCAAGGGAGGATAGGGACTGAAACCCCATGATCTCCTCTGATTTGGGATTGACCGGGATAATCTTTCCCTCATAATTTCCTGTGGTTAGGCTTTTCATCACATGAAACCCCAGCTTCTCCTCATTTTCAGAGGCACCTATGACAGCCACGGAAGCTGGCTTGAAAAGGAACTTCAGGTTGTTGAAAATCTTACCCTTTAACACGCTTCAGACTTCTCTCCCGGGATCCTTTTGTTGCGTCTCATCTTCACCTCCACCTTTCGGCTGAGCCTTTCGGCCGAGGCCCTCCCCCATCGGAGACTGTGTCGCAATCCGGTTTGGTCATTGCGAGTGACCGGAGGGAGCGTGGCAACCTCTTTCTTTTCAATGGCTTACGAGATTGCTTCGGTCCTCCCACCTCCGCGGGAGTCCCTCGCAATGACATTACAATAGTGCCTCTCGAAAGGGAGATA
>JASFIT010000379.1:0-4736 GCA_050122535.1 Desulfobacteraceae bacterium
GTTGGGGGGATTTCGTTGAGGGGCAAGGCCTGCCCGCCATCGCGAGCATGAGCTCGCTCAGGCGAGGCGGGCGGGGGAGGGTGAAAATAAAGAGGCCCACCCCCACCTTAATCCTCCCCCATCGAGGGGGAGGAGATGTTTTGCTGAAAAGCTAGGTGCCCCGCGCCTTGGCGCGGGTTCTTCGCTGCTGCTAATCTGAAGTGAGTAAAAGTTTTTGACCGGGTCTAATGATCTGGCGTGGATGTATGTTATTGAGACGACAAAGTTCATCCACTGAGAGTCCGTACTTCGTGGCGATCAAGTAGAGAGATTCCCCGCTTTGCACCTCATGGTATTGCTTGCTGGCCTGACCTGTTGGCTTCGCGCCAGCCAAAGCCGTTTGCTTTTCAACCTGATCACTTTCTCGAGACATTTCATTCTGAGATCCTGTTGCAGAGCTTCCAGGTCTTGACCCTGATTCCTGTGCCTTTGACACCTGCTTTTCAGGTTTGAGAAAAACAACTTTACATTTAAGGCCGGGCGGGAGTTGATAACGGGGATTGGGGAGTTCCAGGCGCACGCCAAAGGTGCCACTTGCCGCGTCCACCACCTTGTCCACAATTTTCACTTTCGCGGTGTAGAAGCCACTGATCGGTGCCTCTGGCTTCACCGTGGCGTCCATGCCGGCCTTGACAGAACCGAGCATTTCCACTGGCAAAATGACCTCCACATTAAGCGGGTGGATCTGCGCGAGTTTCAATATGGGCTGATCTTCCACATACTCACCCGGATGGAGGAACCGTTCCACCACAACGCCGTTCAGAGGACTTCGGATGTTCATCCGTTCCACCACCTCGATGGCCCTTTTCAGCTCCAGCTGAGCGAGCAGTTTGTTATCAAAGGCCTCAGTCAGTTCATGTTGTGCCAGGAGTCTTTGGGTCTCCACTTCGTCCCACTGCTGGTCTGGAAGCGCCTTTTGGCTGTATAAATCCTTGTTCCGTTCCAGTTTGCGCTCAGCAAACTCCAGTGCCTCCTGCTTTGCCTTGATGGTGGCTTCCATTTCCGCTTTTGCTCGCGCCAACGCCTCCGTCGCCTTCTCAACGCCTGATTGTAGCGTCGCCAATACTTGGTCCTTTTTCACCATATCCCCTCGATCTACAGTGACGCTATCAATCACTCCGGGTACGGCGCTACCCACTTGGACCACCCTGTAAGGCTCGATGAGCCCATCAAACTCAATGGATTCGGAAGCCATAGGTGAAGGCGTAGCAAACGTCACTAGCGTATAGACGAGACCGACAGACATGAGGGTATGCATAAGTTTCATAGATTTAGTGTCCCTTTTGGGGATGGTTGAAACCCCCGCCTTTAGGCGAAGCAAGTCCTAGTTTGCCGTAGAGCGACTTGTCATTCCGGCCAACGAGCCGGAATCCAGGAAGCAGTGCTATGGAGTTTCTGGATGCCGGATCAAGTCCGGCATGACAAAGGAGTTGATCTTTATCAACCGGTTTTAGCACCCTTCGTCTTATAGACGAGGGTTACTCAGTTTCCTCTATCATTCTGGACGACCTGTAAATGCCAATGAGTCACTTAACTGCTCATCCATTTTAAGAAGATCGTGCCGCATTCGCCCATGAAGCCGTTCCGCCGCCCGCTGCGCCTTGCGGAACAGGATCTTTCCTATCCAACGTCCCAGAAAACCGCCAGGGAACTTAAGGGCGGCTATGGCTAACCATCGACGCGCGTTGCCAATATACACGGTCATCAGTTCATCTTCAAGGGAACCGAGTGCTTCGCTGGTGCCGGGATCCCCCTGACGACCACAACGCCCGAAAAGCTGCCGGTCGATCCGTCGCGCTTCGTGACGTTCCGTGGCGATGACATGAAGCCCGCCCAGGTCACCCACACCCGGGCCAAGACGGATGTCCGTGCCTCGCCCTGCCATGTTGGTGGCCAGAGTGATTTGCCCCGACTGACCCGCCAGGGCAATAATGTCGGCCTCCTCTTTATCTTGACGCGCATTTAATACCCTGTGGGGCAGTTGGGCCTTCTCCATAAGCTGGCTCAAATGCTCCGAGGCCTCAACGGATCGGGTGCCCACAAGGACGGGGCGACCCCTTCGATGCATGCCCGAGACGGTGTTTACGATAGACTCCCACTTCTTTTCCGCTGTGCCGTAGAACCGATCGGGGAGATACTGTCGTTGGAGGGGTCGGTTCGTGGGTATGCTCACAACCCGCATGCGATAAATGGACCAGAGCTCTCCTGCCACCTCACGGGCCGTGCCTGTCATGCCGGCGAGCCTGAGGTAACGGCGAAAAAAGCGCTGGTAACTGATTCGGGCCCGCGTATCTTTGCGCCTTGTCACCTCACACGCCTCCTTGGCCTCTATGAGCTGGTGAAGGCCCCGCTCCCATGATCGATCCGCCATCAATCGGCCCGTGTATTCATCGACGATCTGTATCTTGCCGTCCTTAATCAGGTAGTGTTTATCCAGGTCGAACAGATGCAACGCCACGAGGGCCTGTCGGACCAGTTCTTCGCGCTGTTCTTCATTGGCCTGAAAGTCCACCTCCTCCCAGCCGAAATCTCTCACTCTGGACTTGCCTTGGTGCGTAAGCTCCACCATGCGCTCGCTGGATGAGATGGTATAATCCTCTTTCCTGACAAGGTCTTTGGCAAAGGCCACGGCATGCTGGTACACGTTCGGATCATACGCACCCTCCGCCTCTGAAGAGATGATGAGGGGAGTACGCGCCTCATCAATGAGCACGCTATCAGCCTCATCCACAATGGCATAATGGAGTCCCCGAAGGAGAAGCTGATTCAGCCTAGACTTTTCACCGTAAAGGCGCTCCACCTGAAGCCGAACCGGGGTGGGTCTATCCCAGAGCACGATTCTGTCCCTGAGGTAGTCAAAGGCCACTTCCTTGTTACAGCAGTAAGTGATGTCACATCGGTATGCTTGGCGCTTGGCCTCTGGATGCATGCCGTGGATGATCGTCCCCACAGTAAGCCCCATGGCCTCATAGACCGGGCCCATCCAGTCTGCGTCACGCTGGGCAAGGTAGTCATTGACCGTAATGATGTGAACAGGGACGCCTGCAAGGGCTGCGGTACAGGCAGGCAGCGTAGCAACCAGTGTCTTGCCCTCGCCTGTCTCCATCTCAGCCACCATGCCGTTGAGCAACACCCATCCACCCATCAACTGGACGTCAAAGTGACGCATGTTAAGGGTCCGACTGGCCGCTTCACGAACAAGGGCAAAGGTCTGAGCCACCAGACCTTGTGTGAAACCCTCGCTTCTCAGGCGCGGCCTGAGGCCTTGGCTCGCCTCCAGGAGCTCTCTGTTGCTCCAGGTTTCCATTGAGAGGCCATGGGCATTAACGGCCTCTACAATACGGCTGAACCGATCTGCACGGGGCCTCAGCCAAGGGGCAAACATGCCCCCTATGCTTGCTGCGAACCGCCCCACCTTTCCCACACGCGGCTCTTCACGCTCCGGATAGATCCCGGTGCCGATAACACCCTGAGCAGAGATGGCAGTGGTCTGGGTCATTCGGTCTTTTCCTACCCCGCAGTGACTTGTCCTGTTAAATCGGCTGCGCCGTCTCGCACAGCGAGAATTTAACAGGGCGAGGATGAGGGTAACGCAGCAGATGAGCGTTTTTCAACGTCCTGCTATACATTGAATCTTTTTAAAAACAGTTGCCTTACCCCCCTATAAAACCGCCAGAAGAGGGGCTCCTTTCCATGGTCAAAACGGACGTGGACGCGGCCTCCCACGTTTAACAGACCCTCGCAGGTGGGCAATTCCACATCAAAAAGGAAGACCTTTTGAAACGCCTTGATGCCCAGCGTGTCACGGGGATCAATGGCAATCCCACCACCGCCCTCCTGGCTCAAGGCCCGGCCGGGAAGCTGGTCCGTGGCTTCTGGCACTTCGCGTCGAAGCAAGGCGGGCAAGCACTCGGCAATTTTTTCTGGGAATCGGGCCTGAACCTTCTGCGTTTGCTGCCGCACAAAGTCAACGTCCGACTGAGAGACCACCACCCGGGCCGTGATGGCGGAACGATTCAGTACATAGCCCAAGAGCTCTCCCCTCTTCACAAACCGACCAGGGAGGTCCTGTGCCATAGGCACAATGAAAGTCCCGCTTGATGCGCTTCGAACCGTCAGTTCCCAGGCGCGCTGTCGCGCATCGTCGAGCTGGGCTCTCACGTTACGAATCTCTTCTTTGGTGATCTCCATTTGAACCCGGTCCGAAATTCTCTGGTGATCATACGTAGCCTCTAATTCGTGCAGTTTCGATTCCAAAACCTTGATCTGCGCAGGCAGGAGCGGATCTGAGCATTCAATGAGGGGATCGCCTTTTCTAACACGGGTGCCAGGTTTAGTTACGAGTCGCTCCACAAAGCCGTTTGTCCCGACCCGCACAAAGGATCTTTCAGGAATCCAGATGACCCCTTCAGTCGTGGTGCTGAGTGGTACAGGCACGAGAGCAAAGAGGACAACAATACCTGCCAGGACGACGCCTGTGACCATGATCGCTTTGATCCGCCCGCGTCTCAATCTTGGAGAAGTGAGGAGGAATTTGATGCCTTTGACCGCCGGCCAGATAAACATGTTTGTCAGTCCCCAGCAGGCAAAGAGCACGCCGATGAAGAAGAACTTGGTGGCCACAAAAAGGATGATCGCCGTGAAGATGAACATCCGATAAATAAAGGATGAAATGGCGTAGACGACGAACCAGATGT
>JASFIT010000380.1:0-4719 GCA_050122535.1 Desulfobacteraceae bacterium
TATTCTAAGAAGGCTTATCCGGAAAAACTTCGTCGTGTAAAGTTCTACGACGCAGAGAAAGAAAAACGATTAACATTCATTACCAATCAATTCACACTACCTGCATTGACGATCGCCGAACTTTATCGATGCCGATGGCAAGTAGAGCTATTCTTTAAGTGGATCAAACAGCACCTGAGAATAAAATCATTTTATGGCACCTCAGAAAATGCTGTTAAGACACAGATCTGGATTGCTATATCGGTTTATGTTCTTGTCGCAATCATGAAGAAGCGTTTAAAAGTCGATCTGAGTCTCTACTCAATTTTACAAATTTTAAGCATCACACTTTTTGAGAAGATGCCCATTTTACAGGCTTTCACGGCCTTTGATTACAATAATATTACTACCAATAACGGCATGCAGTTGAAATTATTCTAAAATAAACCGGACACTACTGATTGAGAATAGCTTATCAAGTGTTAAAAAACATATGAAAGAAGAAGGGGAAAACTTGAAAAGGATACTCGAAGAAGGGTAGGAAGAAAGAATACTTATTTCACATAACAAAGCGCTTGCAGCCGGCGGGTCAAGCCGAACCGATCAGCCGCGTCCCTATACCGCCAAATTGGGGAAGTACCATGAGTGATAATCCACACCAATCTGTGGCCGACTCTCTTGAAGTAGATAAAAAGCTCTTACCATACATGCCGTATTTGCTTCAGGATTTATGGGCACTGGGTAGTTCAGTGGATCAAATCCTTGATTTGTTCAGTACGCTTCCTCTATCCCCGGGTACAGTAAAAGTTTTAGATCTGGGTTGCGGCAAAGGTGCAGTCTCTGTTCAGATAGCCTCGAAGTTTGGATTCCACGTAGTAGGTGTTGATGCACTGCCTGAATTTCTCAAAGAGGCACATAAAAAGTCATCGGAATATCAGGTATCTGATTTGTGTACTTTTATTGAACAGGATATTCTAACGTATGTGATAGATGAACATGATTTTGATCTCGTTCTTCTCGCTTCTTTAGGTGGGATATTTGGAAGTAATAAAAATACCGTAAAAAAACTACGCACACAGGTCAGACCTGGCGGGTATATGATTATTGATGATGGGTATTTAAAGAAGAGAGAAGTTTTGACTCGAAAAGGGTATGGGCATTATCGAAATTATGAAAAGACCGTTGAAGAGTTAACAATGTTCAATGATCTTTTGTTATCTGAGATTTCCACCACAGAGGTGAGCGTGAAAATCAATGATGAATATTTGAAAGTTATTGAAAGTAGAAGCATTGAACTTATAGATCAATGTCCTGAACTGGAAAAAGACTTAAATAGTTATGTTAATGTTCAAAGGGAAGAATGTGATATTCTGAGCAGTGAGCTTGAAGGTATGATTTGGGTATTGAAAAAAGCGGCGGTGTAACAAGTGAGGAGATCGTATGGCTTACAATGAAGAGATTGAGGGTCGCATCAAGAACCTTGTTTCAAGTTGGGAGAACACCGATTCTAAGAAGATGTTTGGAGGGATCTGCCACTTGTTGAATGGAAATATGTTTTGTGGTGTGTATAAAGATTTTCTTATCCTACGGTTAGGTGAAGAGAATGCTGAAAGGGCATTAAGATTGTCTGTTGTGAAACCATTTGACATTACGGGAAGACCCATGAAGGGATGGGTAATGGTAGAGGAGGACGGATTTAAGAAGGAAGAGGAGCTGGAAGCCTGGTTGAATCAGGCTAAGGCGTTTGTACGTACCTTACCAGCGAAATAAATAAAGTCTCGTTTTGGCGCAGCGAACGGGAAATACTTGTCTGATGGCTAGAGGAGGTAAACATGGTTGGAATTGCTATTGCCTGTGGCATTTTCGTGCTGGCTGTAATTTTGGTTATCGTCCTTTTTGATATTCACCGCCTAAGGGTAAATACGAAAAAGGTTCATGACGAGCTATTGGAAATACGGTCCAAGCTCGATGCCCTGCAATCACATATGTAGAACGGAAGACGTCATTTAACAATCCAGAGACCCTAAAATGGGCGTTATTTGGTTTTTCAAGAACCTAGCGCTCATACACATGAGATGACAAAAACACATTACCTCACATTGATCATTTTACTCGCCTTGCTAGGCTTCTGTACCCATCGTGCAATCGCAGAACAGGACTTGGAGTCCACCATTACATACCTATTGGCGTACGTGAAAGGCGCGGATGTGGTATTCATCAGGAACGACCGGGAACACACGCCCCGTGAGGCGTCAGCTCACATGCGAAGGAAGTACGAGCATTTCCAAGATCAGATCAAGACGCCAGAAGACTTCATCCTCCTTGCAGGCACAAAAAGCCTGATAACAGGTAAGGCCTACCAGGTCAGGATGAAAGATGGCAAAACCATGCTCACGCAAAAGTGGTTGGAAGATGCCCTGGAGAAATACCGTACAAAAGGGGGACCTCCTTAGAGAGTTGTTACTTCTCGAAATAGTGCTCTATTTCGCTTGAAAGGTGGTCACTGTTGAATTTGAAAAAGGGGAGTAAAAACGTTAAGGTTTCCCCTGTCATAGTTGCAGGAGAAGGGAAGAATCATGGGCCAACCTGACATTTACTGGATCGGAGCGTCTGGAACGAAGTACGGATACTGGATTTATCCGTTCGAGGCGCAGTTTCGAAAGATAGCTGGAAACATCATCTTTGCCAAGCAAACGGAAACAGGAGAATGGATTCCCGTCTTCGTGGGACAGACCAGGAATTTTGACGAAGGCATGGCGGAGCAGGAGTCCCACGCATGTGCAAAAAGAAATGGTGCTACGCATGCTCATGTGCATTTCAACTCCCCGGATGAGCACTACCGAGAAGCTGAAATGGACGATTTGATTGCCAGATGGAAACCCGTGTGTAACGGTTGAGGTTGAACCCCTATGTCATACATTCGGAATAAGGCTATTGAAGGACTAAGGGTAGGTGAAACTTTTTCAGTCTCACGTACGTTCACAGAGGGGGATGTGCTCCGATTTGCTGAGATTTCCAGAGACTACAACCCTGTTCACTTTGATGAGCGATTTGCCAAGGTAAAGAATTTCACCGGGCCGGTCTGTCAGGGGCTTTTGGTAGCAAGTCTTGTCACAGAAATCGGCGGCCAGATGGGTATGCTCGCCTCAGGGATGGATTTCAAGTTCTTAAGGCCCGTATATTTTGGGGACACCATAAAGTGCAATTTTACAGTTGTTGAAATTAAGGATGGTGGGCGAGCCAGAGCGGAGGGGGTCTTTACGAACGAAGATCAGGCCACTGTTTTACTTGCCGTAGTGACGGGTTTCATCCCGGGGGCTGAAGAAAAGCAGGTCATGAAAGCGATGGTGGATGAGGGGGAGCCCCCGAACAAGGTCTCTTAGGGAAAACTTTTTAAATACCCCTCCCTCAGAGAATGTGTTGCAATTGGACAAAGCTGTCATTCCGGGCAAGCCCTGCAAGCCTGCCCTGTATTCGATAGGGGTTGGGCGAGACCCGGAATCCAGGAGGATCCTGAAATATCAAATCATTCTGGATCCCGGCTCGCATCCCGCTACGCGGGACTTGGCCGGGATGACCAATTGCGGTGCATCCTCTCACGGGGGAGGAGATGTTTTATTGAAAAGCTAAATGCCCCGCCCTTTAGGGCGGGGAGCCTTACTCGAAAGGTGGCGTGATGGATAAAGAAAAGCTTAAGAAACTTGGTGAAGACCCGCGGTTCATTAGCGGCATATACAATTACTGTGATCGGTGGTGTGAACGTTGTCCCTTCACCTCCCGTTGCATGAATTTTGAGCTTTCTGAGGAAGATTTTGCAGACCCTGAAACACGCGACATACAAAATGAGGCCTTTTGGAACAAGTTGTCTGAAACTTTCCAGGTGACGCTCGAACTGCTGAAAGAGATGGCAGAGGAACGGGGGATTGACCTTGATTCCATCGACGCCGAGGAATCGCAGGAAGAACGGAGACTGAAGGATGAAATGGCGGAAAGTAACGCATGTTGCCGCGCAGCCAAGGCCTATGGGGCTATGGTGGATGATTGGTTTGATTCGGCCAGAGAGTTGTTCGGAGAAGCGGAAAAAGAAAATGAGCCGGTAGGCCCGCTCGGGATACCAAAAGTCAGCCCCGATCGGGAAGAGACGAGCCTGGAAGATGCGCTGGAGGTGATCCGCTGGTACCAACACCAGATTTGGGTCAAGCTTATGCGAGCGGTTAGAGGCGAGATGGAAGATCGATGGGAAGAACTGGAGGAGTTTCCCAAAGATTCAGATGGTTCAGCAAAGGTGGCTTTGATCGGCATGGACCGCTCCGTCGCAGCTTGGGGAGAAGTGGCTGGTCATCTACCCATGCTCAAAAAGGAGGTCATGGGCATCATTTTACATCTTGAGCGGCTGCGCAAGAACGTGGAAAAGGAATTTCCGGATGCAAGGGCATTTATCCGACCCGGATTCGACAAGGTGGACCTGAACGGCTGAGTCTCTGAATTTAAATGGTTGTGATTGTGAGTATCTTGGGGGGTGATCTCTTGTTGAGAAAGTCTAAGGCTTTCTGGTATAATACCACGTGTCTCTTTCGGGTAAATGGTGATCCTAGTCCTTGAGAGCTGACTCATCTGACGTTGCTCGAACGAGGCTTTAATTTATTATTTGGAGGGGTGATTATGAGAGTACTACTCAGTGTTATTCTAGCCCTATTGTTGTTTGTGCCCGCGGCTGTTCAGGCGCAGCAAGGTGCCAAT
>JASFIT010000381.1:0-4709 GCA_050122535.1 Desulfobacteraceae bacterium
CAGGCCCTAGCGGATAGGGTTGCCGCTGTATTTGTGCCCGGGATCATCGGGATAGCATTCCTGACCTTTATCCTCTGGTGGGCCATTGGGGGCGAGTTCGTACCGGCCATGATCCGCATGGTGGCTGTGCTCATCATTGCCTGCCCCTGTGCCCTCGGGTTGGCCACACCTACAGCCATCATGGCAGGCACAGGTAAGGGCGCGGAAAAGGGTATGCTCTTCAAAAACAGCGAGGCCCTGGAAATGGCCACGAAATTGGATACCGTTGTCCTGGACAAGACCGGTACCATTACCCTAGGCAAGCCATCCGTCGTGAATGTGATGGCCTCCGATTCCGTGGTCAATGATGAGAAAGAACTGTTAAGGCTCGCCGCATCCGTAGAAAGGGGGTCTGAACACCCCATCGGACGTGCCATTGTCAAGGAGGCAGAGAAAAGGGGGGTTGATCTGTTTGAGCCTCATGCCTTCAGGGCCTCAAGGGGGCTTGGCGTTCAGGCAAATGCCAATGGACAGGAAGTCTTAGTGGGAAAGCCCAAGTGGTTTGATGATTTGGGATTGAATCTAGATCGTGAAAAAGACCGGGTTCGCGCGTTACAGGGTGAGGGAAAGACGGTGATGGTGGTGAGCATTGAAGGCAGGCCGGCAGGGCTTATCGCCGTTGCAGACACCCTCAAGCCCGAATCCGAAGAAGCCATTGAAAAACTCCACAGGCAGAACCTGAAAGTGGTCATGCTCACCGGAGACAATATCCAGACCGCCAAAGCCATTGCCGCAGAAGTGCATATTGATGAGGTGGTGGCAGAGGTGAGACCTGAAGAGAAGTCGGCCAAGATCAAAGAACGCCAGGATAAAGGGGAAAAGGTGGGGATGGTGGGCGATGGCATCAACGACGCACCTGCCTTGGCTCAGGCCGACGTGGGCTTGGCCATTGGGACAGGAACGGATGTGGCCATTGAAACGGGTGATGTGATCCTCGCCAGCGGTAATCTAACCGGCGTTTCCAAGGCCATTGATCTCAGCAGAACCACGATGAGGACCATCAAGCAAAATCTTTTCTGGGCCTTTTTTTATAATGTTGCACTCGTCCCCGTCGCGGCGGGTGTGCTCTATCCCTTTGAGTTTCTCCCTTCAGTCTTGAGACAACTCCATCCCATCCTGGCTGCATTGGCCATGGCCGTGAGCAGCATCACAGTGGTCTCCAACAGCCTGCGCCTCTACAGGGCCAAAATCAATAAAGGGGGACGCCCATGATTTTATGCGTTTCTCCTAAATCTTCCTAGAAACATGGGCATACGAGAGGTTTGAGAAACTAAAATCTTTGATTCCATAGATGTCCCTGGCAACTTGGAATAGAGAGGGTTATAAACCTACCGTACAGTTAGGGCGGAAATGAAGCTTGGCCTGCTACTGGGCAGCAATAATGCTTAAAGTGCTTGGTAGCCCGAATGGTAAAATTCGTGTAAATGTTGGCCAATACACTGGCGGACTGCTGTGAGCAGGAGAAAAATCTCCGGTTGTTCATCGATCAGGGGTGCTGATGTAAAGAAACGCATAAAATCATGGGCGTCCCCCTTTTTTGTGGAATTAAATAAAAAAGGAAAAAAATCACATTTTCTTGACCTAAGTCAAAGTAAGGTTACCCTATTCCCTGTAAGGTCTTCTCAAACGTCAGAGGAAACTTCATTTTATCAAACTTAGAAAGAAGGAGGAATATTATGTTTTGTTATCAGTGTGAGCAAACGGCAAAAGGAGAAGGTTGCACCAAGCTGGGTGTCTGTAGCAAACCGGCTGATGTGGCTGCACTTCAGGATCTATTGATCTATGCACTGAAAGGGCTATCTCTATATGCCGTGGAGGGACGCAAAGTGGGAGTGACTGATAGAGCGGCGAACGTATTCACCGCTGAAGCCACCTTCTCCACGCTGACTAATGTGAATTTTGATGCGGAGAGATTCCAACGGCTGATCAATCACGCGGTTGAACTCAGGGACCAGCTCAGAGAAAAAGTCAGAGCATCGGGTGGAAAGGTGGAGCTTGAGGACGGCCCGGCCACGTTTAGACCCGAATCTACAACAGATGGAATGGCCAAGCAAGGCGAAGAAGTCGGTGTTAAATCTGATCCCGGTCTTGATCCGGATATCCATTCCCTGCAACAAACGTTGATTTATGGCATTAAAGGCGTTGCTGCCTACGCAGATCATGCTCAGATCCTGGGTCAAGAGGATGATGCAGTCTATGCCTTTATCCATGAGGGGCTGGCGGCCACATTAAACAAGGCCTTGAGTCTGGAAGACTGGGTTGGGCTGGTTCTCAAATGCGGGGAAATCAATCTGAGAGCCATGGAACTTCTAGATAAGGCGAATACAGAGGCCTATGCACACCCGGTCCCTACAAAAGTCCCTCTAGGAGCCAAAAAGGGAAAGGCCATCCTGGTTTCCGGACATGACTTGAAGGACCTTGAAGAGCTTCTGAAGCAGACTGAAGGGAAGGGGATTTATGTATATACCCACGGCGAAATGCTTCCCTGCCATGGCTATCCAGAACTGAAGAAGTATGACCATTTCTATGGCCATTACGGAACGGCCTGGCAGAATCAAACTAAGGAGTTCGCCGATTTTCCCGGTGCCATTTTAATGACCACCAACTGCATCCAAAAACCAAAAGAATCATATAATAGCAATATATTTACAACGGGCCTTGTTGGGTGGCCTGGTGTCACCCATATTGCAGACAAAGACTTTACGCCGGTGATCGAAAAAGCCCTTGAGATGCCCGGTTTTCCAGAAGATGCCAACGGCCGATCTGTTATGTGCGGTTTTGGCCATAATGCCGTAATGGGTGTGGCCGACAAGGTTATCGAGGCCGTTAAGAGCGGCGCCTTAAGGCATTTCTTCCTAGTCGCTGGCTGTGACGGGGCAAAACCCGGTAGAAACTATTATACAAAGTTCGTAGAACAGGTTCCAAAGGATTGTGTGGTGCTGACCTTGGCCTGTGGTAAATTCCGCTTCTTTGATAAGGATCTGGGAGATATTGGAGGCATCCCAAGGCTTCTGGACATCGGCCAGTGCAACGATGCCTACTCGGCCATCCAGATCGCTGTGGCCCTTTCCAAGGCCTTCAATGTAGATGTGAATGAATTGCCCCTCTCCATGATCCTTTCCTGGTACGAACAGAAGGCGGTGGCTATACTCCTAACGCTCCTTCATCTAGGCATCAAGAATATTCGGCTGGGACCTAGTCTGCCGGCATTCATCACCCCCAATGTGCTGGATGTACTGGTCAAGAATTTCAATATCATGCCCATCAGCACGCCGGAGGAGGATCTAAAGGCAATTCTGGGCTAAGGTCCCTATGCCGTCTCGTGAATGGGCGAAATGTTATGTTCAAGAGGGCCGTATGGCCCTCCCTTGAAAAACCAAGACCCTTTGACTTATGTCAAGGACAATGGTGTTTTTCTCTACTATATTTATTTTTATGAAATTTACGCGCAGAGATCCATTTGCAATCATGGAAAAACTAAATCAGTTGATGGAGGAGAAAGATGAAATGTCCGGGACAAGATAGCCGTTATTGGAAGCCGGGAGCCATTTTTGAGGCCAAATGCCCCGAGTGCGGTCATGAAGTGGAGTTCTTTAAGGACGATACGACCCGCAAGTGCACTAAATGTGGTCACCGCTTTCTAAATCCCGACATGGATTTTGGTTGCGCCTCTTACTGTCAGTATGCGGAGCAATGCCTTGGAGACCTACCCCCAGAACTCCTTGCCGAGAAAGAGAATCTCCTAAAGGATCGGGTGGCCATCCAGATGAAACGATATTTCAAACAAGATTTCAAGCGCATCGGCCATGCCACGCGGGTTGCCAGGTATGCGGAGAAGATAGGTGTAGGGGAACAGGGCAACTTGGCCGTGATATTAACCGCTGCCTATCTGCACGATATCGGGATCAAGGCGGCGGAACGCAAACATGAGAGCACTGCGGCCAGATACCAGGAGGAGGAAGGTCCACCCGTAGCCAAGGAGATTTTAGAAAAGCTCGGCGCCAGGGAGGAGTTGATCGAAGAGGTGTGCGACATCGTGGGACATCACCATCATCCCGGCCCAGAGGAGAGCATCAATTTCAAGAGCGTCTATGATGCGGATATGATTGCCAACCTTGAAGATAACCATAAGGAAAGCCGGGTGGAGCCTGAGAAGTTGGCCAGCATTATTGAAAAATCCTTTCTTACAGAAAGCGGAAGGAAAATCGCTCAGCAAGTTTTACTGAATGGAAAAGGGGCATGAGAGAAATCGCCCTAAATGAAATTTTGAAGTCGACGATTAACATATAACTATTAACGAATAACTTTAGTCCGAGGAGGAAATCATGAAAGTAAGCAGAAAGATCATAGAGATCGATGAAGCGCTTTGCGATGGATGTGGACAGTGTATACCCTCGTGCGCTGAAGGTGCCCTGGAAATTGTAGATGGAAAGGCCAAACTGGTTGCTGACTTCTACTGTGACGGTCTCGGCGCCTGTTTGGGTGAATGCCCAAACGGCGCACTTCGAGTCGTGGAACGCGAAGCAGACGAATTCGATGAGGAAGCTGTGGAAAAACGTCTGGAGTCCATGGCCAAAGAAGAGGCCCCTCAAGTCATTCCCATGACTGGCGGATGTCCCTCGACCCAGCTTAAGTCCTTTGCTCAACCTGAGACCCAGCAGGAAGGGCGT
>JASFIT010000382.1:0-4690 GCA_050122535.1 Desulfobacteraceae bacterium
GGGCAGAGAGATCTTCCACATATTTGTCGTCATAGCCTAACGCTTTCAACTTCTCATGGTCGAGGCTTGTTAAAACCGTGATCGCCAGGATCTTTGTGCCGCCCGGGTTGTCTTCTGCGATGCCCTTGAGAACGTCCCCCCCTTCATCGCAGTGGACCGTCACAAAGTAGGGCCTGAATTTGCTGGCAGCAAGAAAGGCCCTTTTTACCGTTGCGGGGATATCATGTAGCTTCAGGTCCAGAAAGATACCCGCCTCCGTCTTCTCGCGTATGGCCACAAGAATTTCAGGCCCCTCGCTTATAAAGAGTTCCAGTCCCACCTTAAAAAGACCCACATGGTCTCCAATCAGGTTCACATACTTGAGCGCCTCCTCAGAGGTGGGGACATCCAGCGGAAAAATGATATAGTCTTTGGTCTCTCTCATGCTCTCCCTCCAACCCTTACGGGTTTTGTCCGTTGTCCATGGTCCTTGGTCCCCGTTGTAAATTTTTTGCAATGGACCACTGAGGACACACGACTGACAAAAAAAAATAGACACCGGGTCAAAAAGCAACTAATCTATATGCCACAGTCCACCTGATTGAGCCACCGTAGCTCAGTTGGCAGAGCACCTCACTCGTAATGAGGATGTCCACGGTTCGAATCCGTGCGGTGGCTCCAAAGAACGCAAGCCCTCTTGGTAAGTCTCATGCCTCTCATGTGGCAAAATGGTCTCTATCGACTATCCCCTGATAACTCAGAAAAAGACTAAAATCAAGATCTGGTGGGGGTGCAGGATTTTTTATTTTTTAAATCACCAAAATCTCTAATTCAGAGGTCGCCCTAAAAATCGATTTTTCTTGACTTCAAAACCCTATTATCGTTCAATTAGCAAGAAATTTTCCTTTCATCGTTTCACCGCTATTTAAGGAAGTCCGTCTATGGAGATACCAGCCTATTTGTACCCACTCAGGGCTTGCTCTTTTTTCCCAAAGAGTAAGGCCTCGATCCATTAGGCAGAGTTAGGATAATTTCCTAAATGTTTGAAGGAGAAAAAGCGGATTGAAAGTTCTACTCGTATACCCTGAATTTCCGGACACGTTTTGGAGTTTTAAGCACGCAATTAAGTTCATTCGAAAGAAGAGCGCTTACCCGCCCCTCGGCCTGCTAACCGTAGGAGCCATGCTCCCCCAAGAATGGGCCAAACGACTGGTTGATCTCAATATGTGTAAGCTCTCTGAAAAAGATCTGGCGTGGGCCGATTGCGTCTTCATAAGTGCCATGGCTGTGCAAAGGGAGTCAGCACGTCAAACCATTTCCCGATGCAAGAAACGGGGACTCAAAATCATTGCCGGTGGACCACTCTTCACGAGCGAATATGAGGAATTCGAGGATGTTGATCATTTCGTGCTGAATGAGGCCGAACTCACCCTCCCGCCATTTCTTGACGATCTTGAGAAGGGTTGCCCCAAGCCCGTATATGCCACATCCGAGTTTTGCGACATCAGAAAGACGCCGGCGCCCATGTGGGAGTTGGCCGATCTGAAACGCTATGCCGCCATGAGTGTGCAATTCTCCCGGGGTTGTCCCTTCAACTGTGACTTCTGCAACGTAACGGCCTTACTCGGGCATCGTCCGCGTATCAAGACCGCCGAGCAGGTTATTGCCGAGTTGGATGGCCTTTACAAGCTGGGATGGCGAGGGCAGGTCTTTGTAGTGGATGACAACTTCATTGGGAACAAGAAGTATCTTAAAACCCAGCTCTTACCTGAATTAATCGAATGGCAAAAAGATAAAAGAGGGATACCATTAAACACCGAAGCCTCCATAAATCTGGCCGATGATCGAATGTTAATAGACATGATGGTCGAGGCGGGTTTTGATACGGTCTTTATAGGCATCGAAACGCCTGATGAGCAAGGTCTGACTGAATGCAATAAGACGCAGAACAAAAACCGAGACCTAGCAGAAAGTGTAAGGCTCATCCAAAAAGCCGGTTTACAAGTTCAAGGAGGGTTCATTGTCGGCTTTGACAGTGATAGGCCATCCATATTTCAACGACAGATTGATTTCATCCAAAACACCGGGATCGTGACGGCCATGGTCGGCCTGCTTCAGGCCCCTGTGGGTACGAGGCTTTACAAACGTCTTAAACAAGAAGGCCGATTGGCTGGTCAGCTATCAGGTAACAATGTGGATGGCTCAACGAACATCATTCCCAAGATGGATCAAAACATCTTATTTAGGGGATACAGGAACATGATGCGTCAGATCTACTCGCCAAAGCCTTACTATCAGCGCATCAAAACCTTTCTGCGGACATACAGGACGCCAAAATTCAAAACGCCGCTGGATTTGCAGCGCATTTTGGCCCTGTTTCGTTCCAGCATCCGATTGGGCATTCTGGGTAAAGAGCGAATCCAGTATTGGAAGATCCTGTCATGGACAATTTTTCGCCGTCCCGAGTTATTCCCATTGGTGATCACCTTTGCGATCTATGGTCATCATTTCCGCAAAATCTACAAATCCCTTATCCGTTAATAAAATCCCTTACAGGATTTTATAATCCGCCTCCCGAGTGCTCTCGGGATGCTTAGAAGCCCCCGGGGCCCAGGGGCGTTATCTAGCATTTTTCGAGAGAAAAATTTTAGGCCGGGGACGAAAGAGAGCCTAAATGTGAAAAAAAGACCCTTCTGGAAGACCAAATCGCTCCATGAGATGACTCCAGATGAATGGGAATCCATCTGCGATGGTTGTGGCATCTGCTGTCTGGAGAAAGTGGAGGACGAGGAGACTGGTCAGATTAAGCTCACCTCTGTTTCATGTGAATTCTTGGATACTGTGAATTGCCGTTGCTTGGTTTATGAAGATCGTTTTCATGTCAAACCCGATTGCGTGGAACTCTCTGTGGACAAACTAGAGCATATTGAGTGGTTGCCCGACACATGTGCCTACAAAAGCCTTTTTGAAGGGAGGGAATTGGAAGGGTGGCATCCGCTGGTGTCCGGTGATCCCAACACAATCCATGAGGCGGGTATTTCAGTTCGTGATAGCGTGTTGCCGGGTCAATACGTTCATCCTGAAGATATTCTGCGTAACAGGGATTAATGCTGTTCATTGGTCGTTTTAAAGGCCATCCCGCAGGATGAGAAGGTGTCGTTAAGCCCTGTTCTTTCATGCCGAGGCCACGCCCCATTTCTCAAGGCCGCATCTACTGTGCAAGTGGGCGGTGACCCCATATTTTGCGGTTTAAGTAAGTGACGGGAGACTCCCAGGGGCGCAGAGGCGCAAACCGCAAAATATGGGGTCACTGCGGAGCCCGGTGGAATTTTTTTTGAGATACGGCCTTTCGAAAAGGGGCGTGGCCTCGTCCTGTTAGCCCCTATGGGGCTTGAGCAAAGCCGGGTGAAATGAAGACTGGAGGCAGTAAGGGGGTCACACATGGGCAGATTTTTGATCGTAGATGTGGGTGCTGGCACGGTGGACCTGCTCTGCTTTGACACGGATTCCAACCAGCACTTCAAGGCGGTGGCCAAGTCTCCTGTCAAGACTTTGGCAGAGGAGGCGGAAAGCGTTTCGGGAAATCTGTTAATCACTGGAACGGAGATGGGTGGAGGGGCCTTGTCGCGCGTCTTGAAGCGGAGAGCTCAAAAAACAGCGGTGGTCATGTCTGCTTCCTCAGCAACCACAATCCACCACGATTTGGACAAGGTGCGCTCCTGGGGTATCAAAGTGGTCGATGATAAGGAAGCTGAGGACCTGGGAAAGACTGGGGATTACCAGACGCTCGCCACCGGCGATCTGGAAGTGGAACGCTTGGAGAAACTAGTGAAGGCCTTGGGTGTTCCCTTTTCATTTGAGGTGGTGGGACTCTGTGCTCAAGACCATGGGAGACCGCCAGAAGGTGTATCCCACCTGGATTATCGTCACGAGATCTTTAAGTCTCAGCTAGATGTAGACCCATTTCCCCATGCCTTGCTCTACGCGTGTGACGAAGTGCCTGCCACCTTTAGCCGTCTTAGGTCCATGGCCCAAAGCGCCAAGGAGTTGCCAGCCGATGAGATTTACGTCATGGATAGTGGGATGGCGGCCATCTTGGGGGCGTCCATGGATCCTCGCGCAAGGGAAAAGGAGAGGGTATTGACCTTGGATGTGGCCACCTCCCATACGGTGGGTGCCGCTCTGCATGGAGAGGAGCTCACAGGATTCTTTGAATACCATACCAGTGACGTCACCTTGGAACGCCTGGAAGTCTTACTGAGGGAACTGGCTGATGGTATATTGGAACATAAGCAGATACTGGAAGAAGGGGGCCACGGTGCCTACATCCGCAAGGCCTTTGGGTTTAAAAAAGCAGATCTCATCATAGCCACTGGCCCGAAGCGGAAATTAGTGGAAAACTCCCAAGTGCCCATTCAATTCGGATCGCCCCTGGGTGATAATATGATGACCGGACCCGTCGGCGTGCTGGAATCCATTCGTCGGCGTAAGGGTTTGAGGCCCATTGGCTATCTCTGATCAATCGGCTTGCAACGAGGCGCTTCACTTCCCCAAAAAAATATTGTAAAAAAGGTAAAGAAAGGGTAAAAACCCAAAAAATCTGATGAGGGCCTTTCTAAGGACTGATCTCGGAGGAGGAACAGAAAATGGAGATTATCGAGGACTACTTCTTGTGTGACGGTTGTCAGAACAAAGACTTCAAGCTCATATA
>JASFIT010000383.1:0-4646 GCA_050122535.1 Desulfobacteraceae bacterium
CGCTATGCGCTATGCTGTTATGTTCCGGCCCTAGTCCAGTGCTGCAATGACAACGGCAGCACCGAGGGATATCTGATAGAGGATTTGGGTGATATCCTTGATTTCACGCATCCAGTTGGGATAAATGACTTTTTGGGGCACTAGGATCGTATCGCCCGGGTAAAGCTTTGCACTTTCAAACCCGGAGAGCCAAGACCCTGATCCCTTTTTGCTGACCACGGTTCCATCGGCCCGGATGACGTACATCTGACCCTTTTCTGCATTTTCTGTGGGGCCGCCTACCCTGCTCAGGTAGTACCCTACTGTAGGATTATCTTCCTCAAATATCAGGCTGGTCGGGTTGTAGACTTCACCCAGGACGTTCACCGTGTCCGGTTTCTGCGGGACTTGAAGCTCATCACCGTCCTCTAAAACCATGTCACTGCTGCTTCCTTTAAACACGGGCATTGGTGTAAGGGCGATGACTACACGTCCAGTGGCCCTCACCCGCTCCAGCCTGCTCAGCAATGCCTTTTGAGCGGCCAAAAATTGCTGCTGTTGGGCCAGATCTTCTTTTGATAGGGCGGACTGTATTTCCTCAGAGCCGGCCCTGGCTATTTCCACCCTCAGCCTTTCCATCATGTCAGCCAGACGTTTTTGCTGGATTTCCCTGACCGATTCCCGCGTAAAGAGAGCCCCGCGAAAATACGCGGCACCCGTATACCCGCCCGCCCTTTCGATGACCGAACTGAGCCGTTCATCTCTCCGAATCTCATAAGTGCCGGGGAAGTAGACCTCACCCGTGACCGTCACCCTCCTGGTTTCGGTCCATTCGGGGATTTGTTTGACGTGAACCACATCCAGCGGTTTCAGTTGCAGATTGTGGCGAGGATCACTCTGCAGCGCGAGTCGAACATTGAAGTTTATGAGGGAGGTTTGGACCTCCTTGCCCTCGACAACCTCAAACCTGACCAATTCACCCTTTTCTAGGTAGGCAGAATCCTTTACATTGCCCCCTAGTAGAATAAGGTCTTTGACGGTCATGTTCGTGGCATACGGATAATCGTAAGGCTTGTTGACCTCTCCCCTGATAGAGACATCATATTTCTGCACGTAATCCCAGACGCTGTGGATCACCACGCGATCCAGATCCTTTAAAGGAAGGTTCTGCTCTTTATCCTCTTTAAGGGCCTTTCCCACGTGGAAGGAGTGGATCGTCATTTCCTTGGTCCTTGGGTGTGTTCGGTAAACATGCCCCAGGTTCATGTAGGCATCGCGCGTCAGGCTTCCGGCCTTAAAAATCAGATCTTTAACCTTCATCCTGTCGATCACATATCGACCGGGTTTTCGGACTTCGCCCTCGATAGACGCAGAGGGTTTGTCTTCAAACATCCACCTGCTGAAGACGTAGATTTCATCCAGTGGCTCCAAGGGAAGATTCTGGCTTCGCTCCTTGTAAAGAAGGAGCTTACCCAGATCAAAGGGAATGAGTTCCGCCTTCATGTCTGTCCGGCGGTACCTCTTGATGAGGGCATAGTCCAGGTAGGTATCCACTTCAAGGCTCTTAAGGTTGGGCAGCACATCCAGAAGTCGAGACCCTGGTTTGTAGGCGTACTGTCCAGGACGAAGCACATTCCCGTAAAGATAGACGGCATTTACGCTGGTTGGCAGGATGGAAAACACCCTTATGAGATCCCCATCCTGAAGTGAAATGGGTTTCCTCTTTTCCAGTTCTTCATAAGTAATATCCAGGACCACCTGAATCTGGTGCCTGGAATAGCGTTCGATCTGAATACGCTGATTGTAGGCCTGAGGTGCCAGGCCGCCTGCCAATTGCAGGGCATTTTGGAGGTTTCGATCATCTTTGAGTTCATAGATGGCCGCTCTTCTCACATTCCCTGAGACCCATACCATGGGACCTACCTGGGGGACAAAGATGACATCACCAGGCATCAGCCTGATGTCTCTTGAAATATCTCCTCTGAGCAGGAAATCATATCCATCAATCGTGCTGATGATCTTGCCCTTCCGCTTCAGCTCTATTCTTCTCAAAGAACCCAATTCCGTTGGCCCGCCTGAGACGAGCAGGGCGTTTCCAATGGTGGCCAGAGAACTAACTGTATACAAACCTGGGCTCTTCACCTCACCCAGCACAAAGACCTGGATGGTCCGGAGTCTTCCCATGGAGCAGTGAACATTGACGCCTGTTATGGCCTCAACCTTGCGCTTGATCTGGGCCTTGAGCTCCCCGTACGTCATGCCAATCACGACCATTGGGCCAATCTCAGGAATATTGATTACCCCTTCACTGTCCACTTCAAGGCTGTATTCGGCGTCCATCCGACCCCACATGAGGATCTTGATTTCGTCTCCTGGACCAATGATGTAGTCGTTGGAGACCGGGATGGCTTTGACCGGCGCGAAAGTGCTCGGAACGCGCGTAAAAAGCTCATGGCCATAGATCTTTAGGGCATCTCTTTCTTCTTCGGCAGGGCGCTCTTTGGGGAGTTCCTTCAGTGCCTCTTCTTCAGCCTTTCGCACCTCCTCCAGTTCGGCCTTTTTCTCTATTTCCTCCCTGATAACCTCAGGCATCCTTGCACACGCCTCAAGTTCGGCGGGGATAAGGGTGCCCCCTTCTCTCTGAACCCGCTTCAATGCTTCTAGGCAGATCTCTTGCTCACCTGGCTCTTCAACCTTTTCTACCACTTCCAATCTGGGTTCTTCTTCCTCTCTGCTTTCAATACGGTCCGCGACCCTCTTACAGGCCTCCACTTCAGCCTCGGTGAGAATTCCCCCCTTCTTTTCAACGCGCTTCAGCCCTTCCAGGCAGCCCTCGTCCCCCTCAAGGGCCTCCTTCACCCTCTGCATTCTTTTGCAGGCCTCGAGCTCGTCCTGGGCCAGGGTCCCGCCCTCCTCTCTCACCCGCTTCAGGGCCTCAAGGCAGATCTTTTCCCCGTCAAGGGCATCCTTTAATTGCCGTACCTGCTGGCGTGTGAGTACGCCTGACTTTACAAGTAGCTGGATCTGGTCCTTTCCTTGCTGGGCGACAGCCGCAGGGGGGAGAATGGAGAAGGACGTGAATACTCCTAGAGTAAATACTGTCAGGAAGGCTTTTCTTTTTCGTATCATCCGAACCTCAAGATTTAGGTTTACGAAACGAAAAATTCAACATTTACCACAGATGTTGAATTTTTTGAAGCCCGAGGTCAGAGATCAGAAGTCAGAGGTCAGCGAATATTTTTCTTCTGGCGGCCACTGTTTGCTGATTTGAAAAATCTCCATCGCTAAAGCATACGCCTCTTTGTAGACTTTTAGTTCTTTGCCAGGATTTATCTTCATTTGACTATGCAACCACTTAGGCTAAGAGCGAAACCCGATGCAAGGCGGGAATTTGAACCTTTTAGGCGTAAAATTGAAACGCTTTGCGCTATGCTCTGTGCGCTATGTTTACCCCGTTGAATTCCGAAGGACTATTCAACCGGGGCCCTATGCTCTTCGCGCATAAAGCTCCGCCCCTTGAGTTGCGGCGGAAAAGGGGAATAAGTTTCTGTTATTATAATGAAATTTCTTAAGGGTTTACTGCGGAGGACTTAGACTTGACACACAACGGCACGCTGGTGCTCATACCAGCTCATAGGTACGGATCTACAAAAGTATTGATTTTCCTGAGATCTTGGGCCCCTTCCCCGCGAAAACTCAAGAGGATCGCTTTTCTCCCGATGACATCGGGATGAAATCCTTTACTGATGGGATTCCATATATAAGTCGTGCTATGGACTCTTGTCAAATAATATTATCCCTGTAGAAATGCAATAGGGAAAATCCTGATTTTTGGGCTCGAAAAACCTTACATGAGCATAGCGCCTTGAGCTTAGTGCCCGTGGTCGTTGAGTTATAAGTTATTTGCTTGCCCCGTGAAATTCCCGGCTTGGCGGGACTATTTCACTGGGGTTATTAGTTATTTGTGATTTCCTGAGAGCTTGGATTAATGGAGTGATTGAGTGGTGGAGTACTGGAGTAGTGGAATCGTGGCGGATTTTGGATTGAGGACTTCGGGATTTGAGAAATGAGATTTCTGGTCAGAAAGAACAAGAGGCACAGCCGTAACAAAGCAAATTGGGGGTGCCGATAGATTTCTATCATCACCCCCAGGTCTTGGTATATCAATCTCTCAGGCTTTGTTAGTGGTGAGCGGGCGGTGTGACGACAGGCACATCGTCATCATCAGAAACCCCAACTGCGACTGCAATCGCTGCTGCCACTGCGGCCGCAATTAAGAGCATTGCTGTGCCACTCAGCCCACCACCAGCACCTGCTTGTGCGGCAGCAGCACCGGCGGCTTCAGCCTGACCGGGGGCCGCACCCGAACCAGCGCCAGCGGCCCCACCCCCTTCTCCGCCAGAGGCAGCCCCTGTACCGCCTTCTTGAGCCATGCAAATGGATGGCGAGATGGGGAAAAGAATGAAAGAGAACAATAAAATACAAATGCCAATCTTTGTTTTTGTGCCAGATTTCCTTAATTTCATAACCCGACCTCCTGAAGATTGCACACGTTGGTATTTGTTCTCGAACTTCCCAAAACTACATAGACTGGAACGAGATTGTCAACATAAAATCGGCCTGAATTTTGAGATTTCGTACACATTTCGTCCTTGGTGGTTAATCAT
>JASFIT010000384.1:0-4632 GCA_050122535.1 Desulfobacteraceae bacterium
ATTTAACCACAGACATACACAGACAGAGAGCATTCTCAAAGTAGACAGGATCATAAAGGATAGATTGGATGAGAATCGCTTGAAATCTGGGAGACGGGCCTGGCGAAAACAATAAACGCGTTTATTGTTTTCCTCAGAGCCCGCTTCCAGTATTCAATCCCGCCACGCGGGATTGAAACCTGCTACGCAGGGATTTCAAGCAATTCTCCTTCATCTGATCCATCCAAAGAAAAAATTAGTGTCCGTGTATGTCTGTGTGGGTCTGTGGCTAATTTAATCAAATCAAGACTTCCAGGTCTTCGAGCGGGTAAGAGACGCAGGAATGGACGTACCCATACTGCCTATCCGATTTTCGCAGCAGTGCACCGGCCGGCTGAAACACCTTTCCCGAAAGGATCTTGACGCGACACATACTACACTCCCCGGACCGACAAAGAGAAGAAACCGCCACACCCTGTTTCTCAAAAGCCACGATCAGGGGCTCATCGGCTCGTACACGCAGCGAGTTTCCCCCCTTTATTTTCACCTTGAACACGTCCTCAGGCTTCACCTCCTGGGGCCAACCAGGAGAGTCGCAGATATTGAGTGGCGCGCCATATACCTCTTTTCTTAATCTCCTGCTCGGGATGCCGAGTGCTTCTAACTCGGGCACACAGAAGTCATACATGCCCGGTGGTCCACATAGGTAGAACGTCTTTCCAGATACACCACCCAGCGTTTCCTTAACGAGTTGACCCGTGATCAAGCCGCTAAGGCCATCGTATCCGGGTGAAGGTGCTTCGACGACGGGCAGATAGTGAATATTTTCAAACCGCTCAGAGAATGTACTTAACTGCTCATGAAAAATGACATCATCAAGGTTCTTGTTTCCATAGAAGAGATAAATGGTTCGGTCCAGGCCACACTCTACCACTTCACGGACCATGCTCATGAAGGGGGTGATGCCGCTTCCCCCTGCAAGGCAGACCATGGTTTTGTCATGGAATAGGGGATTATGATAGAAATGCCCCGCAGGCCCTGAACTCTCAAGAACATCTCCTTTCTCAAGTTCATCGAGCAGATAGTTGGACACCAATCCTCCTTCAATCCGTCGTATGGTGATATCATAATGTCCGGTCTGATTGGGTGGGGAAGAGATACTGTAGGGGCGACTTGTTCTGATGTTCCCTATCTCGAGGAAGAGTGCAATATACTGGCCTGCCAGGAAGGGGGGGAGATAGTGATTTTCAGAGACCAATCGGAGGGTCTTGGTTGAAGCCGTTTCCTCAATGATCTCTGAAACCCGAAGTCTCAGTCGAGATGGATGCAAACGATTAATGTACTGGTCCGGCGAATCCTTGTGCGCACTATAATCCACACCATATTTTCTGCTTATTTCTATCTCCTCAATGATCTCATTGTAGCCATCAAATTCTTGAAAAATCTTCTTTTTCATGGTGTCCCCCTATTCTGCACCAAGATCTCGCAGGATGGATTTGGCTGCTGCGACGCCTGCGTGTAGCGTGGGCTGAAATCCAGCGTCCCCAATCCAGCCGCTGGCGAAGTAGAGGCCCTGGATAGGGGAGTAGCGTCCTGGCTGGAAGAACATGGAATCCTTTGTGTAGTGCTCAAATCCGTAGATGGCCCCACTGGGATGGCCAAGATACCGCATATGGGTCAGGGGTGTGGCCACTTCAAGCTCTTCCATATGTTCCCTTATGTCTGGGAAAAAATCCTCCACCCGGCGCAACATGGCCTCGGCGCATCGGTGCTTTACACGGAAATACTCTGTAGGGGAGATGCGTAGCCAAGGCTCCCCATATTTCAGCGTCACCATATTTAGTTGACATGTGCCCGGAGGGGAGAAATCAACATCAGCCACATCATAGCAGCTGAAAGCGACCACCTCGTCCTGGATATCCAGATTCCACATGCGAGCAAGATTTACATCAGAGATATCCGCGTTGGTGACCAGGAAGTTTGTGGTTTCCGTAATCCCCACATCGGCGGGTTCGCAATCCAATCCCGCGAACATGGTAAAGGCGGAGGGACTGAGTGTGCGTCCCCTCATTTCCGTGTAGACGTTGTTGGGGACGTGCTCTCCATCGAGCAGCTGGACATAGGTGGAGACCTGTGATGCATTGGAAATCACATACTTGGCCTGTATATGATCTCCATGTTCTGTAATCACGCCCCGGACAACGCCATTATCCACAAGGATCTTTTTCACGCCACAATTAAACCGGGCTGTTCCCCCATGGGAGAGGAACTTATTTGCCAAGGCATTGGAGAGGGCCTGAGACCCACCTTTAATGTGAAACGGTTTGAACTCTATGTACATGAAATAGAGCATGGCCAAATAAGCGAAGGAGAGGCGGGTAGGCGGAAGTCCCATGAATCCCCAGTATGCAGAGATGACGGTCTTTGCCAGTGGATCGGAGAATAGGGCATCCAGCACTTCGCTGGCAGGCTTAAACGCATACTCGTAAAGGACAGGATACTTCTCTCGGGAGGGAGTGGGATCTTTGAAATAAAAGGCGGCGAGCATCTGGTTGGCATAGTCGTAAGCGAGATCAAAGAACTTCTCAATGCCCTCTTTTTCATGGGGGAACTTCCCTTGAAGCTCTGATACGACCTGCTCTTTGTCGGTCTTTAACGTGACCCTGAATCCATCAGGCATCATCACATTGAACAGGTCGGACAACTCCACAAACTCCAGGTCACCCAGGACCCCAAGGTCGGTCAACAGCATCCTGAGGGGGCCGGGTCTATCGGGCGTGCCCAACCCGCTGAGCTGGTGCAGTGCCACCTCGAACTCAAAGCGTCCTCGACAGAAGCTTGTGGCACATCCACCCGGAATATTGTGTCGCTCCAACAGCAGCACATTGAGACCCTTTTGGGCCAAGGCCGCAGAAGCGGTCAGGCCCCCATTTCCGGCTCCAATAACAACGGCATCATACGCTTCCATAAGACCCCTTATTCCTCCTTCTTAGACCTTTCCATGTCCATCTCTTTCAGCTTTCTTCTCATGACCTTCCCCACCGTGCTTTTAGGTAGCTCATCCATGAACTCCACCAGCTTGGGCACCTTGTAGGCAGCCAGTTTTTCTCTACAAAATGCGATCACCTCATCCTCTGTGAGGGTTTCACCCGCCTTTGTGGCGATAAAGGCCTTGACCGTTTCACCACGGTAAGGATCGGGGATGCCCACGGCAGCGGCTTCCTGGATTTTCGGATGCTCAAAGAGGACCTCGTCGATCTCTCTCGGGTAGATGTTGTATCCACCGGCAATAATCATTTCTTTCTTGCGGTCCGAGATAAACAGATATCCCTCGTCATCCATGTATCCGATATCCCCCGTGTAGAACCACCCATCCCGAATGGCATTGGCCGTCTCCTCCGGGTTTTTGTAGTATCCCTGGGTGAGCTGAGGGCCTTTGAGTAGAATCTCCCCAGACTCCCCGAGGGGCATTTCCTTTGTGCCTGTTTCAACATCCACGATCCGGCAGTCCGTATCCGTTACGGGCAGACCCACACTTCCCACCTTGGTCTTTCCCCCCCATGGATTGGAATGGGAGAGCGGCGAGGTCTCGGTCAGACCATAGCACTCAATGATAGTCGATCCCGTAACCTTTTCCCATTCTCGGATAGCCTCCACGGCAAGGGGTGCAGCGCCTGAGACGGTCCATCTTATGCAGGAAAGGTCTGTTTTGGGAAACTCAGGATGATTCAGGACGCCCACAAAGATGGTGGGGACGCAGGTGAAGATATTAGGTTTGAACTTTTGGGTCATCTCCAGGACACCATCCGGCTCAGGACGGGGAACCAGAATGACTTTGAATCCCCTGAAGATGGAGTGGTTCATGACCACGGTGAATCCTGCAGTATGGAAAATAGGGAAGATGCCTAGCATGCTTTCCTTCCCGTCTTCTGCATCGAAGAACCATCCCTTTAACTGTTGCACATTGATGCTGATGTTGGCATGGGTGAGCATCACACCCTTTGAAACACCCGTTGTGCCCCCCGTATAGAGCAGGGTGGCCAGATCATCGAACAGGACCTCCCTCTGTGGTGGAGTCGGAGGATACTTCTTGACGAGGTCCAGAAAATCGTGGACACCCTCATTCGGATCCGTCTTCCTGTGCATGTCCTTTTTGACAAATGGAAAGAGCTGTTTTTTGGGGAAGGGCAAGTAATCTCGAATGTGGCAGGCGATGATCGTCTCCACGGCTGTCTTTTCTTTTAACTTGAGGATCCTGGGGACAAGGAGATCCAGGGATATGGCCATCTTGGAATCAGAGTCGTTGAGCTGGTACTCCAGTTCACTCTCCGTGTAGAGGGGGTTGTGCATGACCACCACGGCCCCAAGCTTGAAGACGGCCTGGCAAGCGATAAAACCCTGAGGGATGTTGGGGAGCAGAATGGCCACCTTGTCCCCCTTTTGAATGCCCAGGTTGGCCAAGGCTGCAGCAAACCTATTGACCAGGTCGTCCAGCTCCTGGTAAGTGATCTTCTTTCCCATCATGACCAGTGCCGTATTGTTAGGGAAGTTCCTCGCTGACCTCTCCAGGGCCTCCGGCATGGTGATCTTTTCATAATCGATGCTGGGGGGAACCGCCGGGGCATACGCCTTGTGCCAGATCCTCTCTTCCAT
>JASFIT010000385.1:0-4595 GCA_050122535.1 Desulfobacteraceae bacterium
ACCTCCTTTCAAGATCTTCTCATGGGCCCTTTAAGGTCATCCTGCTAAGGGTCATCCCCAGAGAGGTCAGACCGCTTGCTAGTATTAACGAGAGCGCCAGCTTTATGAACAGCGTACTGCTCAGCCTGGCAAATATGGCATCACCCACATAGAAGCCCAGGATGCCAGCGGGAATGAGGGAGACAGCGATAACTAGCCGGTGACCCACGGTAACGCCTGTGAATAAATGAGAAAAAAGGCACAGTGCGGCAACAATAAGGAAGAAAAGGGCCACAGTGGCCCTAAAGACCTCCTTGGGCCAGCCCTGATTGGCTAGAAAAATAATGATCGGGGGACCACCCATTCCCACACCAGCGGTTAAAACGCCACCGGCAAAGCCAAATCCACACGAGGCGAGGACCTCTTTCTTGAATCGTTTGGAGTAACCTAAGAGTAACAGGGCAGAGAAAATTATAGAGACAACGGCGATCAATGACCTCGTTACAAATGATGGTGCAACGACCAGTAAGTAGGAACCCAAGGGTAATCCCAAAACGGCGAGCGAGACTAAAGGAACGAGCCGCTTCAGATCAATATATCTCCTCGCATGGTAGCCCACCAGGCTTAGGCTGCCCATTCCTGTAACCAAGACAATGATTACCACCAACTTTGGATCCAAGAAAATCGCAAGAAGGGGTCCAGCCACGAGGGCGGCACCAAACCCGGTCATCCCTTGGATGACGTTTCCCAATAAGACAACGAGAAACACGAGAAACCACAAACTGCTCAAGGGTATCAGGCTTTCCATGTTTAACAATGCGGTAAAACCTTTGTTACATTAGCCTTGCCGCAGAAATATTTTTAGATCACATGAAAGAGCGGGCGAAAGGGGGTAGACCAAAAATCGGGACATGCCACTACCACAGGATTTTTTCCTGCGATCTTTTCAGCCATTTTCCAAGCGTCGTCAAAATTAACCGTAGGGATGCAACCCATATCTCTGACAGCACCCGGTCCTCCCGGTCCTTCAACTTGTGGAGGAGCGTTATGAACCTCTGTTGAAGGAACTCCAGCAAAAATTACTTTACTAGCTCGATTAAGAATATATTCGCTTTCATAAAGAAGCCAAAAAGGATGTAAGGGAGCATAACCATGACAAAATCTATATTTGAAAATAAGGTCTTCTCTATGCAAAAATTCCTCTTCGTACTTCATTAGGTCACGGTAAGAATGGCAACCCCTGTAAAGTTGGAGCACCTCCGAATAAGAAGGGTGGGCACGGCTGTCCATCAGACCCGTACACCTAGTTAAAGCAATAACGACTCCTCCGTCCCGTAAAAGATGCTTATTGCGCCAAATCCGAGGCGGCGTGCAAGCAAAGGCTAGGCTGATTAGTGGATTGCTGGTTTCTCCGTAAGTAACAAATCTAGGCAGCCCAACTAAAAACACATCTGCTTGAGGGACCTCAACAGTGAACAACTTGTCGCAAGTATCCCAGGTCGGTTCGTTAAGCTCGGGTGAATAGCCAGCAAAGACATGTGCGATCTCGGCGCCTTCACCAAGTATAGCGTCGACATAGAAAACCCTCTTGCCTGTTGCTTTCTCAATTTGTGCCATTATAGCTTGCTTGTGATTTCTGTAGAGCATCTTTTCCGGGTCTCCATGACAGGATTCCTTATGATTCACTACAGGAAAACCGTGAGTGGAGAGTATACTTCTTGCACTCCCCAACCCTCCTACTACACCAGTACCAGTGTAGCCCCCCCAGTTGTGCGGAATGATCTGTCCGCAATAGATGAACAGATCGGCTTCTTCGAGAAGGATATTAAATTCGACGTAATCTCCCAGTTCACTGATACCCATATACTTTAGACCACTTAAATCATGGCAATCATGGCTTAATATTCTTGAATTACTGCCGAGCAGCCGAAATCTGTTGTATATTTCATTTCCATAATAATTTTTGAGGTGGGTATCGGGCCATTTAGGATGATTACCACCGGCACTCAAAAGAAACACATTCTCATCATTGATACCTGCTTCATTCAGTATTTCCATGATTAAGGCTATGATTATCCTTCGTGGTAGAGCTGGCCTGCTAGGATCATCGTGAGCTATAACGACTTTTCCACCTTTTGCATTTTTTGCAAGCTCATACAAAGGCGGCGCCCCAAATGGACTATCTAATGCGTTTTTCACTTCTGCTATTGGGTCTTTGTAAGTTGGGAACACAGAAACTTCAGGGACGATTGTATCTTGGGGTACGGATATGGGAATTTTTTTATCCCAGTAGTCCATTCTGAGTTCTTTCTTTTTGTTCATGGCTTTTTTCTCTTTCTGTCTCTATTTTCTAAAATGTCTTTTTGGTGGCCTGAGCGCCATTTGTAACAGAAAACTTTGTTGGCATATTTAGCTCAAAATGATCGAACCAATCAGAGCGCAAACCATATTGAAGAATCTATGTTTTGCGATTCCTAATCGGCAAGTTAGCATTTATCCGAACTCAATAACTAAATTGCATTTCGTAACCCGATCTCTTCTAACCTGGTCCTCGGAAGGCCCACACCTTTTTGGGAGAATTATCCAAAAATTTGCATATAGAAGCCAGTTGTGAGAAGTGTTTGTTGAAAAATACTCGGAGAATCAAATCTAGGCGGTATGCTTCTGAAGCGTGAGTGAGAAATCTCCTTTTTGCACTTGAATATAACCTAGATCATTACGATGCATAAGTTCTTGAATCAAGGCCATGGCCGGCTTGTCTCCCCTCGGGTAATTATCTTCGATGGGGCCCGCGGCAATAGTGGCCTCCACGTGTTCTTGCGGAAAAAGTGTCCGGAGAAGCAGTTCATCGTCAGTGATTCCAGGACGACCCATTTCATTCCTGAGTTCTTTTATGGAGGGCTGCGGTTGCTCCCAGTCCAGGAAGCCCTTTGCCTCAGGCAATTGGGTAATCCGGTCTATTACATTCTGGTCGATAGGGGCCGGCGGCTTCCCATAATGCCCGAGCACGTACCGGATGGCCTCTTCTGTGGCCACTTTGTATCGTTCACCTAACAAAACATTTAAAACGCCTTGAGTGCCCACAATCTGTGAAAAAGGCGTAATCATAACAGGATAACCCCACTCCTCTCGAATCACGCTAATTTCTTCCAACACCTCCTCCATTCTATACTCCATCTTCCTCTGAGAAAGCATGAATTCCAGATTGGAGATCATTCCACCAGGTACTTGGTGGATATATTGAAATGCATCGTACTCTACCGGGGCTCCCATGGGTTTGTCTTCCCTCTTTGCCACGTATCGAAAATGATCAGCGATGGCCTCGACAGCTTTTTCGTCGATCTGTGGGTTATAACCCAGTCTCTTGAGATTCTTTGTCATGTTTTCTACAGAGGGGTGAGACGGACCGTTCGCGAGAGGTGAGACACAGGTGTGGATTGTTTCAACGCCCAATTTGACGGATTCTAAACAACATAGGGGGGCAAGCCCTGTGGTACAATGGGAGTGAATTTCAAAAGGCAGGTTACCAATCTGTTGTTTTATCACCGGAACCAAAGTTTTGGTACGATCCGGCGTGAGCAGACCAATCGAGTCTTTTAGCAATACCACATCGGGCTTCAAAAGCTGAAGCATCTCAATTGTTTTCTCTTCATAAAACTTGTCCGTATGAACGGGACTGAGCGAATACACAAGGGGTACGACCACTTGAATCCTGTGGTTTTTTGCCACAGATACGGACTCTATAAGATTGCTCCAGTCGTGAAGGGCATCAAAAATCATGAGGCGTCTCAGGCCATTTGCTGCACATCGCTCTATCCATAGAGAAATGACAGAATCAGGCACAATATTAAAACTCGTGAGAGACTTACTCCGGATCAGACCGGCTAAAGGAGTTTTCGGCATCGCCTCAGCAAGCAGTCGGATCCTTTCCCATGGATTCTCACGCAAGTAGCGTAAGCAAGCGTCAAACTGAACCGTCCCCATTAAATCTACGGCCTTGAATCCAGCCTCATCTATGACCGGAGCAATGGGAAGCATATGGGCGGTTCTCATCCGCGTAGCCCACAGGCTTTGATGACCGTCCCTCAAAGTCGTATCCACGAAATCAATTGTCTTCATATTTTCCTGGCTCCCTCTGTAAGAAATGTTCTACCCAACGGGTGTTAATCTTTCCATCTCGGTACTCTGGATTTTTCATTATGGAAACATAGAGTGGAATCGTTGTATCCACGCCGCTCACTTCAAAATTGGCCAGAGCATCCTCCATGAGCTCTATAGCTTGTTGACGATCGCCACCTTTGGTACAGAGTTTTGCCAAAAGAGAGTCATAGTAGGGCGGTACGAAATACCCAGTGTAACAATGACTGTCAACACGGACATCCTTCATATTTGGTGGACTCCAGTGCGCAATCTGTCCTGGACAGGGTCTGAAGTCTGCTTCGGGCAACTCAGCGTTTATGCGGCACTCGATAGCGTGTCCATTCCGGCTTACCTCTTTTTGAGTTGCACTGAGAGGTTGGCCTGCTCCGATCGTTATCTGTTCTTTAACGATATCCAAGCCGGTTATCATTTCAGTAATGGGATGTTCAACCTGGATTCTCGTATTCATTTCAAGA
>JASFIT010000386.1:0-4595 GCA_050122535.1 Desulfobacteraceae bacterium
TCGTGGCAGTAGCCGATGTGTACGACGCGCTATGTTCGCGCAGATCCTATAAAGAACCTTGGGACGAAGGGCGCATTCTGGAAGAGATGCACCAGTCATCAGGAAAGCATTTTGATCCGCAAATCACTGGAGCATTCTTTTCTTGCTTTGATGTCTTGAAATCCATCAAGAAACGCTTCCCCGACGAGGATAAAGAATAGGGTCAAGCTCCATACCGGATATTCTACCGGTCGTTTTGATCATTATCCGCAATCCCTGCCCGCCATTCCAAGTGCTTAGGCCCGCCCTCCAGCCGAGCAGGCGAGGCGGACGGGCGAGGCAGGCGGGCAAAATCTTTATTCCAAATTTCAAATTCCCAAATCTAAAATCCAAAATGGCTGTTATCTTCCCGTATCGACAATAGGTCTCACCTCAGTGATTTTGAAACGGACAGCTGCGTGTATCATGTCTGCAGCACCCTTGCCTGATGATTTTGCGATATTCTCCTTGATCTGTTCATAGAAACCCCCACCCTTCTCGATGTCCATCGCTTCAAGATAGACCCTGGCACCTTTCCAATCCATGATCGTTTCGCCAGGTTCCACGACGATGAAAACGGCCTTTGGGTTTTCCTGCAGGTTACCGAAGGATCGATTCTGACCAATCCCCATTATCACCGTGTTCTCATCAATCATCTGTGGTGAACCAAATATGGCCACATTGACCTCCCCCTTCCGGTTGGCCGTGCTCAAAGATCCAATCCTCGGGCTCTTGTTGAACAATTCCATGACCTCTTTTCGGTCCATAGCTCCCCTCCATTACTTCTCATTTGTTTTTAGGAATCTGATGTAGAGGTCCCCTTCTTTATCACTTTTTCTGCCGATGAACAATCCCCCATTATTCAACTACCCCTGGTTTTGTTCCGGCTCAATCTCCCGAAATGAGATGTCGTTTTTTAGAATAAATATTTGGAATCTAAAGGGATATTTTTTCGTTGACGATTATTGCTACAAAGTGGTATATGTCGTCGATTATCTAAAAGCTATTGAGATATCCTCACCTCAGGCCGTAAACCCCTGAAGAGGAAAGTCAAACATGTTCTTCACGATCACCCTCTGCATTTCTCTCCTAATCTTCGGCCTCGGCCTCATCTACAAGATCTCGACCTGGTTTCGATACAAAGTTGGAGAGCAAGCCCAGGAAATCACGCCAATCGAAAGGGTATCCGCCGCATTCAAAGGGATTATTCTCACCCTATTTAGTCTGAAAATCCTTATCCTCCTCCAGGTTTTTATCATGGACGTGCTGCTGCAGGTCAGGGTACTCAGGGAGGATCCCCTTCGATGGGTCATGCACATGTGCATCTATGGCGGATTTATGCTGCTTCTTCTCATGCACGCCCTGGATAGGTTCATAACCGCCCCCCTGTTTCCAGACTATGCAGCCACGCTCAATCCTTTCCTGTTTCTAAGAAATCTCTTTTTTGTTGTGTTGATTGCAGGGTTGGGTATTTCCTTCTACCGCCGGTTTGTTCTGAAGGTGTCTCGCCTGAACACAAACGTGATGGACCATTACGCCATAATCATCCTGGCCCTGATCACGCTCTCGGGGGTTTTCCTGGAAGGCACAAAAATAGTTTCCTACAATCGGTACCAGAGCATGGTGGAAGAGTATGCAGACACGGACGATGAAGAAGAGCTAATAACCCTTGAGAGCTACTGGGTGAAGGTGTTCGGCGTTGTTTCGCCCCGGTTGAAAGGCCCCTTTGACCAGGATGCCCTGGAGCAGGGTAAGGAACTGCATGAAATGAGTTGTGCAGGCTGCCACGCCTTGCCCCAATGGGCGTTTGTAAGCTATGGCGTGTCAAGAATAGTCAAGTCGGTCGCTTTGGGATTGGACCGGGCTGGTGTGCCCACCCTCCTCTGGTATATTCATTTCTTGGCGTGTTTCGTGGGGCTGGCCTATCTCCCCTTCAGCAAGTTTTTACACATCATCGTGAGCCCCCTCAACCTATTGGCCGATGCTGTCGTCAAACCTGAGACCTCGAGCCCTGCGACTATAGCAACCAAGCAGGCCATGGAGCTCGATGCCTGCACCCGCTGCAAGACATGCGGTTTGTGGTGTTCGGTGGCCGCATCTTTAGAAGAGATTGACAATAAGGATATCCTCCCGTCCGAGCGGATCGAAACCCTAAAATCCATTGCAGCTCAAAAGGAGATCCCTCATGAGGAGATTGAGCAAATTTGGGCTGGCTCCTACAAGTGTACATTGTGTGGCCGGTGCACGGAGGTCTGTCCTGTGGGCATTGGTCTTAAGGATCTTTGGAAGGGCATGAGAGAGGACTTCGTTAGGGATGGGCATTTTCCCCCGATCCTGAATGTGGTCCAGGAGGCCATAGCAAATCAACACAACCCTGTGGACTATGATAACGAAGAGCGGGCCATGTGGGTGGAATTCCTCGACGATCCCCCTGATGACTTATATCAAAAAGAGCAGGCAGAGGTGGTTTATTTTGTAGGGTGTGTCTCCTCTTTCTCTCCTGCCGTACAAAAGATTCCTGAGGCATTTTGCCAAATCCTGACCAAGGCAAATGTGGACTTCACCATCCTTGGCGAAAAGGAGAGGTGCTGTGGATTCCCTTTGCTATTGGCAGGTATCCACAAAGGGGTAGAGGAGCTCAAAGAGCACAACATCAAGACCATTAGAGAAATGGGGGCCAAGACCATCGTCTTTTCATGTCCATCCTGCTATCACACTTGGTCCCACGAGTATCACAAAGACATACAAGATGTGAGGCTCATGCACGCCACTCAGTTTTTGGAGGAGTTGATAAGGAGGCGGCAGGTGGATCTGACCAACAGTTTGACCGGAACCATCACCTATCACGATCCCTGTGACCTGGGTCGTGGCTCAGGTGAGTATGACGCTCCCCGCCGAGTCATTCAGCGTATTCCCGGACTGAATTTTGTGGAACTCTCTGAGAACAGCAGAAAAGCCCTCTGTTGTGGTGGTGGGGGTGATGTGGAGATGTATGACAACGCCCTCACAGCAAGAGTGGCTGCTAAAAGGGCGGGACAGGCTCGAGATGCGGGCGCAACGCTCATTGCTACGGCCTGTCAACAGTGCGTGCGCACGCTGACCAGTGGCGTAAAAGGCATTGAAGCGGACATAGAGGTTCTGGATGTTATACAACTGGTATGGCGGTCCATGGCTAAAGAAGCATAGAACAATAATTTGCATGGAAAGGAGGTATTAAGTAATGGTATAGAGAACGATAAACCTGATGTGAGTGCCGACCTTTCGGGTAAAACCTGTCCTTACACCGTCATGGGTGTTAGCGATGCTCTAAAGACCTTGGACAAAGGGCAGATGTTATAGCTTTTCGTGGACTATGGACCTGTCGCGAATGCGTCCATTCCCCATTTCCTGAAAAAGAAGAATTATCCCTTTGATGTGAAGGAAATCGGGACAGGCAAGTGGCGGTTCGTCATTGAAAAAACGGACTAACGAAAGAGGGGGGCATTGTAATGGCAGAATACAAGGGGATTGCGCTACCCGATGATCTCTACTATGACCCCAAGGAACACATGTGGGCAAGAGTAGATGGGAACAGGGTCACAGTTGGTCTGGATGCCTTCGCGTTACAGGCGACTGGCGGCAATGCACAGTACGTGAAACTGAAACCAGCCGGTGCCAAGGCCATGAGAAACAAACCCTTTGGCTCCATCGAGGCAGGCAAATACATCGGCCCATTGCGGGCGCCAGTGAGCGGTCAAATTGCAGAGATCAACCAGAGGGTCATAGACGACCCGAATTTGGTTAACACTGACTGCTACGGTGACGGATACTTGATCGTCATTGAGGCATCCAATCTTGATGAGGAACTCAATGAGCTCCTTACCGGTGCGGAAAGGGTTCAGCAGTGGCTTGAGGAGCAATACGCAGAATATGAGGCCAAGGGCGTATTCGAGGCGTAAGGAGGGGGTAATATACAGGGAAGTAGGCAATTCGTTATGGCAATGGACGATTTGGTGCGGCGGTGCTGGATCGCCTGTGAGGCGTATTATCGTGAAGCCTGAAGCGGCATATAGCTGGGAAGAGGTCAAGTCCTGGGATCTGAGCGCCTTGTTGGAAAAGGCCAAAGATCTCTCCTGGGAGATTCACGGGAGACGGCTTCAACTCTTCATCCCTGGCCAAATGTACTACATGGGTGAAAGGGGCAGATATCCGGCCATCTCCCTGACCGGGACATCCTGTGCCCTAAGTTGTGATCACTGCCACCGTAGACTCTTAGAGGAAATGATACCGGCAGTCGAGCCTGACCGCTTAAAGGCGGTTTGCCGGCAACTGGACGAGCGGGGCAATATGGGTGTGCTCCTCAGTGGAGGATCAGATATGCGTGGTTCCCTTCCCTGGCCCAAGTTTTTGGAATCCATCCAATGGGTCAAACAGCATACCCGCCTCAAATTAACTATTCATACGGGACTCATCGATGAAAAGACCGCCCTGGCCCTTGAGGAGGTGGGCATAGATGAAGTGCTTATAGATGTGATTGGATCTGAAGAGACCCTGCGCCAGGTATATCATTTACAGGACGGGCTCCAGGTCATGGAGTC
>JASFIT010000387.1:0-4587 GCA_050122535.1 Desulfobacteraceae bacterium
TATTCCTTCTTGTGACTTCACATCTGCCGGAAAACCCGGGAAAAACAGATCATCAACATAGACCCCACTCTGATCTGTATCAGAGGATGTCTGGTAGACAACCAGACCAGATCCCCCTCTGTTGATATTGTGCATGCGACTAACTGATCTCAACGCTGGCGGAATGGTGTCCACGATCATTTTGTGTTCGCCCACGGCAATGTTGCCATCCCCACCACCTCTCCTAGAGTAATCCCACGCATTGACACGGAGATCTACTCGGCCCTGGGCCAGCTTGAGCTCTGAAGGATCAACAAAGATATCCTGTTCGTAAATGCGCACGCCCCCTCGGTTAAGAAATCCCTCAAACGGGAACTTCTTTTCAAGAAGGATTATCTTTCTCCCCTCCTGATTGGCAATTACCTGGACTTTTTTGAGACCTCTTTTCGCGTCGCTGATTCTAAATGTGAATTTCTGGCCTCCAGAGAGAAACTCCGGAAGAGGTTCAAAGCTCACCAACGGCCTTTCACCCTCGAAGACAAGGGTCAAAAACCATCCAAACAGGAGCAGAATTATGATAATAGGTATTAGGGCAAAGGTATAAATGACTCTTTTCTTTTTATTCTTATTTCTCATGGCTTTCCCAATGTGATGTTAAGAAACTCCGGCCGCGCCGACTTAGATGAGGAAGCAACTGAAAATAACCACCATGCTGTCACTCCCGCCCCCGCCTTCGCGGGGATAGACTCCGGCAGGAGTCCAAAAACAAGGAAGATCATTGGATTCCCGCCGCAGTTTATCCCGCACTTGATGCGGGACGGGAATGAGATAAGATGATGGTATTAACCTCTTTTGACGACCTGTTAATATAAAACCTGGGAACAGGTAGGAACTAATAGCAATTAATGCACTGGAAGGCAAATATTTTTGTTCATTTGGAGGGAATCCAATGGAAATGCCCAAGCACATAGGCGTAATTGGAGCAGGGGAGTGTTCCGATAAAACGTACCAGTTGGCCAGGAAGTTGGGCTCCGAGATTGGTAAAAAGGGATGGATTTTGGTTTGCGGAGGGCTAGGTGGGGTCATGGAGGCCGCAGCCAGAGGTTGTGCGGAGGCTGGGGGCATGACAGTGGGATTATTGCCTGGTCTGGATAAAACCTCAGCCAATCTTTACATAAAGATACCCCTGGCAACAGGCTTGGGAGAAGGGAGAAATCTGCTCGTGGTCAGGGCCTCAGATGTACTGGTCTCCGTTGCAGGAGGTTACGGGACCCTCTCAGAAATTGCCCTGGCCCTGAAGGTCAATAAACCGGTCATAGGCCTTGAGACGTGGGAAGATATTCAGGACGTTCAATACGTCTCCAATCCTGAGGAGGCTGTGAGGCTGGTGGAGAAATTGTTCGCATAGCAACCCCCGAACTTGACCAGTTGTCTGCGGTTATTGGATCCTCCGTCTATAGTGATCCTGGATTCTGCCTGCCCGCCATCGCGAGCATGACCTCGCTCAGGCGAGGCGGGCGGGGATCCTGGATTCTGGATAAATTTGAAAATAATGTTCTTTTCCTTTTTGATCAGCATCTAGTATCCAGTATCTAGCATCAAGCATCAAAGCGCACGGACGTGCGCTACCCTGCTATCTCCCTGCCAAAAGCTGTGACTCTTTCAATAATCTCTTCTGGAGCCAGGGTGCAAAAGGTCCTATCTTTCAATAAGACCCGTCCATTGACGATGACATCTTTCACATCAGCACCGCTTGCCGAATAGACAATAGCGGATAGGGGGTTGTATAGAGGAACCAAGTGGGGGCTCTGGAGATCAACAACGATGATATCCGCTTTCTTATCCACCTCAAGGGTCCCTATCTCCTTCTCGAGCCCTAAAAGGCTGGCGCCCCAGGATGTGACCATTTTCACTACGGTTATGGCATCCATATTAACTGGATTGAGAGTAGAAACCTTCCCCAGTTTCGCCGCAGAATCCATTTCTTGAAACAGGTCCAGGTTGTTGTTAGAGGCACACCCATCCGTCCCTAGTCCTACCGTCAGTCCCAGCCGCACCATATCTGACACTCTGGCCGCACCGGAGGATAATTTCATGTTACTTTCAGGTACATGGACTACTTTAACACCTCTATCGGCGAGGCGTTCCATCTCGTCGTCACTCAGATGTATGGCGTGAGCCGCAATGAGCCGTTCGTTTAGGATGTTCAACCTGTCCAGATAGTGGACAGGCCTTTTATCTGTTCGATTTACAATTTCACGCACCTCCTCTGACGTCTCGGAGAGGTGGATTTGTAAGGGTAAAGAAAAGTCCCGAGATATTCCCATGGCACGTTTCAGGGTCTTGTCTGAACACGTCAGGGGGCTATGACAAAACATGCCGGGTTTTATGAGATCTGAGTAGCCCAGCCACCTTTTTATAAATTCTTCGGCAACCGCCAGGTTATCTTCCGGATTTGGCACCCCGGGCGCAGGAAAGTCTATTACACCTTGGGCAATAAGGCCTCGCAGGCCTGATTGATGAATGGCCCGAACCGTCTCGTCCTGGAAAAAGTATCCGTCTATGACGCTTGTTGTGCCGGAGGCAATCATCTCTAGGCACCCCAATAGGGATCCCCAATATACGGTTTCAGGTCGGAGATGTTTTGATTCGGCAGGGAAAATCTTGTCAAAAAGCCACTCCTTTAAGGGCAGGTCATCAGCCAAGCCCCTGAAGAGTGTCATGGCTGTATGGGAATGGGCATTAACCAGACCCGGCATAATAATACAGTTTCTGGCATCAATGATCTCCGCATTCCCATGGTATTCTAATTCATTGTCGGCCTCTTCAATATGGGAGATTCTCTCTCCATTCACCCATATTCTGGCTGGATCCATGGGGGCCTGTCCGTCAGCCATACTGATCAAAACGCCCCCTTCGATAATGATATCCGGATCACCCTTAGAGGGACCCTTGGCAGGATTTTGAGTTGAATTTGGACGAGCCATTGCGTGAATCCTGTTAAAGAAGATCTCCTATTATGATATACCTACAGCTGGCTAACAAGGCTTTAGAGAGAATTGGAGCCAAAATAATCCCAAATTCAGCGTCTAATCTGGGTATGAAGACTGAAATCAGTAGATTGTGGAGCATTCCTGATCACCAGCAAGGGTTTAGATGTAAGGCGCCGAGGAGCGACGACTGAGGCGTATGAAGTAATACGCCGCAAGCCTGCGCCCGCAAAGCCTGCGCCCGCGAAGGCGGGGGGCGGGGGGAGCAGCGATCGCTTGCCCGCCTCTGGCGGGAAGGCAATCCGCCGGAGGCGGACGAGCGCAGCAGAACCTGTCCCTGCGAAAGCAGGGATGATGCCTTGATGGTGGATCAGGGATAATCAAATTTCCTTGACATGTCCACATGATCTGCTAGGAGAAATCTTTTTGAGTGATAAAATCGCCTCGCGATTTTATACAACGTCCCGCCCCAATTGTGGGCGGGACTTAAAAGACGAAATTCCTTTACAATCAGGCGGGAGGAGAGTGCGTATAATCCTTGCGACTAGCGGCAAGTGATCTTATTTTGCTTTTGTTAAGGATACAAGGAGGACCGTTACACTAAATCATGGCTATGATAGCCCCATTTAAGGGTTTGACGTATAACCTTGAAAGACTGAACGATATATCGAACCTGATAGCGCCTCCTTATGACGTGATATCAGAGGAGGAACAGGAGGGATACTATCAGACCGACCCCTATAACGTGATACGTCTTATCCTTGGGAAAAAGAAGACAGGAGATACAGACTGGGATAACAGATATACGCGATCAGCGGATGTTTATAAAAGGTGGGAATCGGAGGAAATCTTGGTTCGCACCGATACCCCCGCCATGTATGTCACCTCCCTCTCATATGATCCGGGCGACGGCCGTGGTCCTCGGGTCAGGTGGGGGCTTATTGTCCTTGTCCGCATCGAAGATGAGGACTCAGGGGTCATTCTTCCCCACGAAAGGACCTTTTCGGCCCACAGGGATGATCGGTTAAAACTCATGAGGGCCTGCAGCGCCCAGCTCAGCCAGGTCTTTGGTCTTTACGAAGACCCGGATAACAGCGTGTTTGGGCACCTGACAAAGGCTATTGAGGCTCCGCCCCGTATTTCCTTTGACTTTAGGGATGGAACAAGCCATCAGTTGTGGGTCGTAGAGGACCGATCCATTCTTAAGAAGCTGGCAGACGCCATGCATAACAAGTCCATTATCATTGCGGACGGCCACCATCGATACGAAACTTCCCGCAACTTTAGAAATATGATGAGGGCGCGATACGGTTGGCGTCCTCCCAACAGGGCCTATGAATATATCATGATGTACCTCACCAATATGAACGATGTGGGCATGACCATCTTACCCTCTCATCGTTTGATCAAAAGATATGAACCCTTTCAACTGGATTCATTTCTGGACAGTCTAAAACAATGGTTTGAGATCACTGCCCTCTCCTCTTCAAAATCCGACCCCCCATCCCAGAGCCTGGAACTAAAGCGCATGCTTGAAGAAAAAGGTCGTTCCACGTCAGCCATAGGTTTCCATTGCCAAGGCGATAATAGCTGTTACCTGTTTGTCCTCAAGGAGGGC
>JASFIT010000388.1:0-4555 GCA_050122535.1 Desulfobacteraceae bacterium
GTTCTCATCTGCCATTTGACGAACGCCACAAATCCCAACAGACCCAGTAGGATGACCCATACACTCTTCATGGCGGGGAGTAGAGAAATGCCATACATTATGGCGACAAGCGCCGCACCATAGATCATGGCACCAGGGAGATCAAACTTCTCACCCCTTGCTTCTGCCCACTCCCCCTTTAGTTTCCACAGGACAAGAGCAATAATGATCAGTCCAAGGGGGAGGTTTGTGAGAAAGACACTCCGCCATGTCAAGTGCTGTGTTAAGAATCCGCCCAAAAATGGTCCAACAGAAAGGCCTGTATAAACGGCCGCCACATTTATGCCTAAGGCCTTACCCCTTTCTTGCGGCGGAAATACCGACGTAATAATGGCTACTCCCGTGGCAAAGATCATAGCGCTTGCACTCCCTTGAAGGATCCTAAATATGATAAGCATGGGAGTAGAAGTGGAAACGGCACAAAGAATAGAGGTTATGGTGAAGGATACGATCCCGTATGTGTAGATCTTCTTTCTTCCATATATGTCTGCCAGTCTTCCAAAGGGGACAAGAGAGACGGCCGCAGCCAAAAGATAAGAGGTTGCTACCCAACTCAACAGCACGGCGTCAATTTGAAACTCTTCTCCGATTGAAGGCAGGGCAAGGTTGATAGAGGACATCATGAAAGGTGTCGTAAAAGAAGTCAGTGCAGCAATAACCAATGCGGTCCTCTTCATTCCAGTAGCACTTGGCAGTCCGTCCTTCATCTACTTTTCTCCCGCGTATTCTTGGAAAAAACGCTCAAAGTACTTCTCCATGAACGCATGGCGCTCTTCGGCCATGAAGCGGCCCTCGGCGGTGAGCATACGGTCCTTGATCTTGGACAACTTTAACTTGAACTCCCGATATCCCGTATCCTCCTTTGTGTAAGGCCTTGTTTCCTCAGGACTGACCCTTGGATTGTGGAATTTGGCACCCACCTCGCCCGCAAACTGAAAGGCCCTTGCAATGCCGATGGCACCAATTGAGTCCAACTTGTCCGAATCGAATAGGACCTTGGCCTCTAGGGTCTCAGGCCTGCAGTCTCCCCTGAATCTATGAGACCGAATACAGTGGAGGACATTGGCCTTTTGCTCCGGGGAAATGGGGTATTTGTCCAGTAATTTGGTGGCCATTTCGGCGCCTTTTTCTGCGTGGCAGACGGTCCCCTTGGATTCGTCCTGATGAGAGCGTCCCACATCATGGAGATAGGCTGCAATTTCAAGTACCTCCACGTCTGCGCCTTCCACCTGTCCGATGTGCATACACAGATTATAGACCCGACGAGAATGCTCCCAATCGTGACTTCCCAAAGAGTTGGAGAAGCACTTCTTCGCTAATGCCCTTATGTCTTCTATGGTCAGCGCCATGAAAGCCGTTCATATCAGATTAATTTCGATTCTGCTATCCCAAATGAATGATAAAGAATCGCAGAAAGGGCTAGAGGCTGTCGGAAAACGCCCATCTGCTGCGTTACCCTCACCCCTCGTCACTGCGGCGTACTTCTATGTACGCCTCATTCCTCGGGATTTCGGAAGCCTTGCATATGGACATTTTCCATCAGCCTTTCAGAAGCCGGTCTTTCGACAGTCTTGTAGGGCCTTTTCGCAACTTGACACAACCCAAGAATTTCTGGGAGCATAATCATCTCGATACAAAGGAAGAGCGAGCATCATGTATCAGAAATTGACAAAAATTCCTATCATTGACACCCATGTACACGTATTCCCACCAAGGCTTTCTGATGCGGTTCGGCAATGGTTTGAGGGAAATGCCTGGAAATTCAAATATCAGGGGACACCAAAGGCGTTAATTCAAGCCCAATTTGAGAATGGGGTAGCAGGGTTGGTGTTTCTGAGCTATGCCCACCGTCCCGGGATCGCAGATCAGCTCAATGACTATGTTGCCAGCTTGGTCAAGCGTTTTCCAAACACAGTGGGTCTGGCAACGCTACATCCGGCGGACAACAACCCTGGGGATATCATCAAGCGGGCCCACGAAGAATTGGGTCTTTGTGGTGTAAAATTGCACTGCCACGTCCAGAAGATCGCCCCTGATGAGCCCATTCTCTTCCCCACATATGAGGCCCTCCTCCAATTCGATGGAATTCTAAACATCCATGCCGGTCGAGAGCCGGCCATCACTGCGTACGGACTTGATGTGAGGGCCATATCTGGTGCTAGACGGGTGGAACAGATCCTTCAACGCTATCCAGAGCTGAAGATAATCATCCCCCATTTGGGATTCGATGAATCCGATCGCTTTTATTCACTCCTGGATACATATCCAACGCTTTATCTGGACACCACCATGATGCTGGCCGATTTTTTTGATGTATCCGTGGATCAAGAAAAACTCATTCAGCATGCTGACAGGATCCTCTATGGGTCAGATTACCCCCATATTCCCTACAGCATGGAAAGGGAAGTGAAAGCGATCTTGGAGATGGATTTGGGAGAGGACGTCACGCGGAAGATTTTTTATGAAAATGCAGAGAAGCTGTTCCCTATAAAGCCTCACTAGTTTTTTCCCAGATACGGCCTCTCTTATGCAAAGCTGGGTCCCAGGAGACTGGGTCGCAATTCGTCGCTTAACTGGGCTCTGTCATATTGATCATCGCATATGAGAAGACCTTCTAGGGGGTTCAGGCCCTGCTTTATTTGGTGTTCGCTTTGGGAAAGGGCGAACCTTGAGAGCCAAAGCTCTCTGAGCCTTCCTGTCCTGTTCTATAACCTCCAAAAAGGCATCCACCACAACCGGATCGAAATGACTACCAGAGTTCTCCTTAATAATCTGAAGGGCTTGATCTGGGTCCATGGCTGCGCGGTAGGGCCTTTCAGAGGACAGAGCATCATAAACGTCCGCAACCGCCAAGATTCTAGCACCTAGTGTTATGGCCTCTCCGGAGATAGAGCCTGGATAGCCCTTACCATCGAATCGCTCATGGTGCTGCCTTACAATGGGTATGATTTCGGCATAGGCTTCTATGGGCTCCAGGATGCGCTCACCAATGCTTGGATGCTCATTAACGATCTGTTGCTCTTCATCTGTCAGCCTTTCGGACTTGTCGATGAGCTCTGCGGGTGTCCCAATTTTACCGATATCGTGAAGCAGCCCAGCACGATGAAGGTTGTCTAGTTCGTCCTGGGTGAGTCCCAAAACACGGCCTATTTTTATCGCCAGCTTTGTCACGCGCTCAGAATGGCCCGCTGTCCACTCCGATTTGGCGTCGATAGCCCGGGCCAGAGCAGTCAGCGCTCCCCAGTTAAGTCGATCCAATCTTTTATTAGTCTCTAAGATCTCCCTCAGACCTTTTTCTAAATCCTTATTTCTTTCTTCCCAATCATAGGCGATAAAGTCCAAAATATCTCTATATCCCCTCCTCCTATCTTCACCCCCCACTTCTTCCAATTCCGCAACGAGAACTTGATCTTCATGTATTTCTCTAAACAGATTCTCCATCTGATAGATCACATCATCACTGCTCCCACTCTTTGCCTTTGACTTATGAATCAGACACCCTTGCAGAGAGATGCATATATTCTTTTTTTTCAATTGCCAGTCTAAATCCCTTGTTTTTCCAAAAAAGGCCCCGAAAAAAGTCTCTGTCTCTTTTTTCCTTACCCCCTCAATTAATATCCCCAGCGTATCGTTGGAAATGCGCGAAAATACAGAAGCCTTGAAATGGGCTTTGACTTCGGATTGCACATATTCACCAAAAAGCCTGCTTAGCAACTTTATTTGCTCAAAATTCAATCCCAAGGTTAGCCGCTTGTAATTCACTATTCTTAATGCCACAACGACCAGGTCCTGCCTTCGTTTCAACTTCTCATCTAACTGCAACAGGAAAAAGCGGAGAGAATAGAAGCCAGTCAAAGGATCAATAATGGCCAGATTTTTTAACCGGTTGCTCAAATAGAGGAGGTTTAAATACTTGTATAGATTGGGAACAATATAGGCGGTCATTGCTGAAAAGAGAATGAGCAGATAAGAAAAATGGATATCCCTACTTCGCAGGTAAAGAAAGGAGAAATAGGTTAGGACCAGAATAAAAATGGTCATAAGGGTGTTACTTAGGAAATGGAATCGCCGATTGAGGAAAATGATTGGTAAGGCTAAAATAAGTAGGAATAAGAAATTCTGCCCTGCAGAAGCACTATGGACAAAGCGCTTACTCAAGAGCATAACCAGCGAATTCGCCACGATGGTTACCCCAGGCCAGACGCCCAAGGGAGTGGGATACTCATCATGGATCAGAGGGTCCGTTGCCCCCACAAGAACGATTTTATCTTTAAGATCAAGCGGGTCCACCTTTTTCTCTAAAACCGAGGAAGCAGGGATGATCTTGAATCTTGAAGGATGGACGAGATAGTTGAGTGGAAGTATCCCTTTTTGGGCAGGGACGAGAAGCTCATCGTTCAAGAAAATCCCCTGCCTATCAATTCTCACGTGTGATTTGTCTAGGCCGAGGTAACTGAAAAGGATTTCCATTTCCAAGGAGAAAACGGCCCCTTTTTCATCATAGACATGAAACGTT
>JASFIT010000389.1:0-4551 GCA_050122535.1 Desulfobacteraceae bacterium
CAATTGTGGATGGGGCGATTAAGAAAAGCACAAGCAGGATTCCGGTCCAAAATGTTGTCTTCTTCATGGCTACCTCCATTTGTAAAAGGTTAAAGACTGTAAAGGGCCTTTGCTGATCCTTGCTTCACCACAAACTTGGCAAGCTAACTTCTTTCAGCCTCCCTAGATCGATTGGGAGAACGGAAAGTTATAAAAATTGATCAAACTCTAGAAAACCGGGTCTCCATTGTCAATGAATTATTCAGAAGCAAAGGAAATAGAGCCCAGCGAATCGCAAACATGTCATGTGGGCGGTGTGCCGTGTCCTTTTGCCTTTGCCGGTAATTTTTCATGCTTGTTCCTGGTAATTTTCAACGCTTGGATAATCTTTTTGCGCGTGTCTTTTGGGAGGATGATTTCATCGACGACCTGTGCTGTCCAGCTATGGGCCGTGTCGTAGGTGTCAACCTTTTCACGCGACCGATTAAGGTAAGATTCGTAGGCATCTTCTTCGATGCCTCTGCCATAGATGTTTCGGTAATCCAGTTGGGAGGCCTCCACGGCAAATCTGGCAATGGGCCAAGCAAAGGTCAAGTCTGCACCCATGGCCTTGAGTCCCCCCATAACCATGCTCCCGGTATCGGCATAGGCTTCTCGCAGGACAACGCTTATCTTGGGAACAGTGGTCGTCGCATAAACATCGACGATCTTGCCCATATGCCTGATTAACCCTCTCACTTCCTCCGCCTCGCCTGGGACAATGGGGGGCGTGTCCACAAGATTGACCAGGGGGATATTGTATGCATCGAGAACCTGTAGAAAGCGATAATACTTGTCAGAGGAATTCACTTCAAGGATGCTGCCCGGATATTGGGGGTTGTTGGCCACCAGGCCCACCACTTCACCATCAAATCTACAGAAACAGGTGATCAGGTTCTTTGCATACGCATCCTTAATCTCAAGGTATTGGGCGTCATCCACCAACGCTTTGATGACATCGTGCATATCATAGCTCTGACCGAATTCATCCGGAACCAGGTCAACGAGGCTCTCAACGCCCCGGTCTGGATCGTCGGTTTTTTCCCATACTGGGGGCTTTTCCCTGAAGTTTTGGGGAAGGTAGCGTAGCAGTTCACGGCATTTCTTGATGCTCTCCTCGTCATCGTCCCCCACGATATCGCAGGTTCCGCTCAGTTGCATATGGTAGTCCGCTCCACCAACGTTTCTGTCGATCTTTTCCGAGGTGGCTGCCTCGGTTTGGCGAGGACCGCCGAGCCACATGTTAGCCGAGACCCGACTCATCAGCAGGAAATCGCATAGAGCCGGGAGATATGCTCCGCCGGCAATACAGGGTCCCATGAGCACGGTGATCTGGGGAATGACGCCTGAGTAGATGGACTGGAGTCTGAAATGCCAATCCATGCCAGCTACGGCCACATCTCGGTACCCGAGTCTGCCCCCTGAGGAGTCTAGGAGAGTGACCATGGGAATGCCCCACATGGCCGCCATCTCCAAGGGCTTCGCAAACTTGGCAAGGTGCTGGGTGCCAATGGATCCGCCCAAAACGGTGAAGTCGCTTGCGTGGACCATGATCAGGCGACCATGGACCCGTGCCGTACCGACTACGGCGCCGTCGCAAGGTGCCTCGGGTATACGGCCATCGATGCGGCTGCTTGTGGTACCCACGAAGGAGCCCAACTCATTGAAACTGCCAGGATCGATCAGGATGTGGATTCTCTCCCGGGCCGTCAATTTGCCACGGCTGCGTTGCCTCTCTATGTGTTTAATGCCCCCACCCAGGCGATTCTTCTCCTGAATCTCATGATATTTCTTAATGGCCTCTTCCATTCTTTTGCCCATTTTCAGAACCCCCGGGTGCTCTGATTCAAGCAGGTTTGATGAAACGTCTTTTCTCCGGCAATTTTTCATTTTTGTCCAGGCTAGCTCGGAGGGCCTTGATGATTTTTGGACGCGTCTCTCTGGGGTCAATGACTTCATGGACCGTGTAATAGGTGGTGAACTCTCTTGCCATGGTCATGACGCTGAACTGCTCTTTAAGTATGTTAAGATAGAAGTTGTAAACATCATCATAATTGCCTTCTTCCTTGGCCTTGGCCAACTCTTTGTGGAAGACGGCCTGAACGATGGCCTCGGGCCCGGTAGGCGCAAACTCCGCGGTGGGCCAGCCATAGATGAAATCAGGCCCCATTTTACTGCAGCCCAACACGATGTTCGAGCCGCCGTATGAGCGTCTCAAGACCATGGTGACTTTTGGATTGGTCAGATGCGAGTAACCATGCAGGTTCTTGGCCCCGTGTCTGATGACCCCCAACCGCTCCCATTTGTCCCCTGGTGGGAAGGCGGGCGTGTCGGAGAAAGTCACCAGAGGGATATTAAAAGCATCCAGAAGCATCAAGAACCGATCGTACTTATCGGAGGAATCGGGCTCCATGATGCCGCTAAGCTCATCAGGGTTGGTGGCGGCGATGCCTACAGGAATGCCGTCAAATCGGGTCAAGCCTATGACCATATTAGGAGCAAAGTCTTCCTTCAACTCCAAAAGCTCAGCGTTGTCCACAATCAGATCGAGGATATCGTGAGTATCATAGGTGAACTTGGGGTCGTCAGGCATCACGTGGAGGAGGGCCTCTTCCTTTCTTTCCGGGTCGTCAGTGGATTCCACCACATCCGGTTTCTCCCAACAGTTCTGTGGCATGAACTGGAGGAGCTGCTTGGCCGCTTCAATGGCATCCTCGTCGCTATCGGTGATCAGGTCGCACTGGCCGCTTTTTTCCATATGGAACTGGGCTGAGCCTGCGTATTCGGACTCTATCTCTCCACCCAGCCATAAAAACCCATTCTTTCTGTTCATAATCAGGAAGTCGGATAGGACTGGCACCTGTGCTAGGGGCCCAGTGCAAGGCCCAAGGACGAGTGCTATTTGGGGAATGACGCCTGAATAGAGACAGTAATTTCTCACAAGCCGACCCATACCGTAAAGCCCCACATAGCCCCCTTTAAAGCTGATCCTGGAGCCAGCCGAGTCAAATATCCCGATGAGCGGTATCTGCTCCTGCCCAGCCATCTGCACCAGTTCAGCGATCTTCCATACACCCTGGTCGCCAATGGAACCGGACATAATCGTAAAGTCCATGGCGTAAACCATGACGGGTCTTCCGTTCACCTCTGCCAGGCCCATGATGACACCATCGGACGGGCTTGGCTTCACCTTTCCAGCCAGGTGGGTACGAAATTCTCTCACAAGGGAGCCGATCTCTTCAAAGGTGCCAGGATCGGCCAAGCGTTCAATCCTCTCTCGGGCCGTGAGTTTGCCCAAGCTATGCTGTACCTCGATCCGTTCTTTTCCGCCGCTTTCTAGGTTTTCTTGCCTGTTTGCGGCAAGTTTATCGAGGTAGCTGTCCATCCATTCGCCCATGTCACTTTTCTCCTTGCAAGGGCCAGCTTATTGAGAGGCGCTGTCCTCCAGGCTTTCCACCACTTGGGCAGAAACCTCCTGGGTCGGAATGAGCGATCTATCAGGGGGTTTAAAGCCCTATCATTCTCCCGATAATATCTTTTAAAACCTCCGTGGTCCCACCCCCGATAGTGGCCAACCGGGCATCCCTGTAGGCCCTCTCAATGCCGTATTCCTTCATGTATCCGTAACCGCCATGAAGCTGAATGCATTGGTTGATGACCTTGACGGCCATCTCTGTGGCGATAACCTTGGCGATGGAGACCTCCTTGGCAGGGTTCCTGTCCTGATTGAAGAGCCAGGAACAGTAGTAGACGTAATGCCTCACGGCCTCTATCTCACAGAGCATGTCAGCAATCTTGTGGCGTGTGACCTGAAACTTGCCAAGGGGCCTGCCAAAGACCTCTCTCTGTTTGACGTACTCAAGAGTCCTCTCCAGGACGAGGGCCGCACTGGCCAAGGCCGAGATTGCTGCCACAAGCCGTTCCCCCTGGAAGTTGATCATGACCTCGTAGAATCCGCTATTCTCCTCACCCAGCAGCTTGTCTTTGGGGACGCGAACATCCTCGAAGACCAGTTCGGTGGTATCGGAGGGGTGCATACCCATCTTCTCCAGCTTGCGACTCACGGAGAAGCCTTTAAGGTCAGTATCAAGGAGAAAGAGGCTGATTCCATCGTACCCCTTGTCTGGGTCTGTCTTGGCAGCAAGGGTGATGACGTGGGCACGCGCACCATTGGTGATGAACATCTTGGAACCGTTGATCACGTAGTAGTCCCCATCCTTTCGTGCCGTGGTTCTCATGGCAGCCACATCCGAACCGGCATTTGGTTCGGTGACACCGATGGCGCAGATCTTATCTCCTTTGATGATGGGAACCAGATACTCCTCTTTCTGCTCTTTGGTGCCAAGGATGTTGATCGGTGGAGAGCCCATGTCACTCTGCACCAGGAGGGCCATGTTTACACCCCCGCAGTTGGACCGGGGGAGTTCTTCACAAAAGACCACCTTATAAAAATAGTCGCAGCCCGAGCCTCCTACTTCCTCAGGATAGGTAATGCCTATGAAGCCCATCTCACCGGCGCGTTTGAAGACCCAG
>JASFIT010000390.1:0-4536 GCA_050122535.1 Desulfobacteraceae bacterium
GTTGAGGCTTGTGACAACATTTCTGAGGTAGGCCCCTGTCTCTGGATCTTTTTCTCCCAGGTCCACCACATCGCCCCGCCTAAATTCACCGTCACCCTCTTCTTCCAGCAGCACAATCCGAGGTAAGGTGCCCCCAGAATCTAATGGATAATCCAACACGAGACCCCTCTCTCCCGTATCCAGTTCCAAAAGGGTTCCCATTGGATAGGTGCCCATCATCGTAGCAAAGACTTTCAACAGAATAGGGTCAAAATCTGTTCCTGCCCTTTGCAACATGTAACCAAGCGCCTTGTCAGGACTGAGAGCAGAGCGGCGGTAAACCCTTGGTGAAGTGATAGCGTCATAGACGTCGGCTATATGTAATATCCTTCCAAAGAGGCTTATCTCTTTTTTGAAGTGTACTTGCGGATAGCCCGTAAGATCGAGCTTCATATGGTGTTCGAATGGCGCAAGAAGGATCTCTGACTTGAGATCATGGGAGGCGGTTAACTTGAGGATCTGCCTTACGCTCGCCAGGGGATGGCTTCGAATCACCGTCCATTCCCCTGTGTTCAGTTCTTCTGGCTTGGTGACGATTTCACGAGGGATTTCCACTTTTCCCAAGTCATGGAAGAGTCCACAGATACCAAGACGCTCCAATGAGAGGCGAGACAAACCGATACGGTTGCCGAGGCATAAGGACAAGACCGCCACATTGACGGAGTGTGTGTAGGTGTAGTCGTCGTAGTCCTTGATAGTGCCCAGTCCCAGGAGGATGCCTTCATCTTCCACCGCAACGTCCACCATATTCTGAACCATCCTCTTCGCTTTACGAACGCCCGCATAACCCTGTACGGACATCCTCTGCGAAACCTGTTTTACCGAGGTGAGGGAGCTGAAGTAGGCAGTGCGGGCCCTTTTCTGGAGACCAGGATCAGACTGCCTTCGTCTCAGTCCTTTTTCCTGTATAATACTAACCCACGGAAACCTAATGCCGCCCACTTGTTCTGAGAACCAGAGGGCAGGGGACTTGTGTTCTATGCACTGGATCAACAAACGAAAAAAGGCGAGGATCTTTTCAAGAGGCACCTCTTTCACTTCAGGAAAGAAACGCAATCCCCTTAGCCCCCGTTTTTCAAGGAAGTCCATCAGGGCTTGGATGAGGCTGACAAGGTGTTTTTGGTATTGAACCTTCTCTCCTTGAACGTAAAATCGTCCTTCATAGATCAATAACGTGAGATCATCCTCTGTCTCCATTTTAGAGATAATCTGCTTAAATCGCGTCAAACATATCCGAACCAACTGATTATTATCCTGGTGGATTCTGAGGGTCTGTATGGTACGATACAGGGCCAGAAAGAGGGATTCCTCCCACGAAGCTGATTTCTGATCCTGTTTAGGGATGATTTTCTTTTCTTTCATGACACCCTCTAGGCCTACATGACGGCTCGAACGGAACTCCGTATGCCCGGAAACCAGCTCTGCGAACCCTCCTCCAAAATCTGCATCGCTTTGTCTGTCCCCAGTTCCGTGAGTGCAAGGGCTGCATATTCCCGAAGCGCAGAAACACGAAATCTAGAGATCCAGCCGCCTCTCAGAAGCGTGTCCCGAAGGAAGGGGATAGCTTGAGTTCTGCCACATCTGCCCAGAGCCCTGAAACAGGAAGAAAGATGCTCGTCATCCGTATGGCGATACTTTCGGTTTCGGAGGTAATCCAGGAGGAGCCTTTCTGCGGCCTGACTTCGCCGCGATGCCAGATACTTTATCAAGAGTTGTCGTATAAAGGTATTGTCATCATCCATAAGAGATATGAGTTCGTCGGGGACCCACAAGTCACGGGCCATAATGGCCGAGAGTGCCAGCTTCCGGACCCGTTCCGATGGATAATGCGCCATATGGACCAAAGCTTTGGAGGATTTCTCATCGGTCATATGGCCGAGTAGGGGGACAAGACGACACACGAGGCTTTCTTCGGCCGTATCTAACAGCTTTTCAAGGGGCCTGAAATCCCGGGAAGCGTAGGAGATAATCACGTCTGACAGCATTTTTTGGACCGCCGGAGTGCGCGCTTCGATCAGCCTGGCGCCGAGAGCGCCGCTGGCCTTGGGAGGCAAGAGCAACAGGAACCCTTTGAGTTGCACAATCTCCGATGCACTCAAAGTGGGCCAGACCTCCTGCAGGGGTGTGAGAAAATCAGGCTCGCACACCCTCAGAAAAAACTTATTGATTCGGGAAAGGGCCCAAGATGTGGATCCCTTGCAGGTCATGCGGATTTGGATGAGTCTTTTAAGAATGCGTAGCGCAACGTCGAAATTTTTTCGACCCAGGGCCGTCTGCAGCTCTTCTTCCATGTAGTCCAGGACAACATCAAAATATTCTTCGTCTTTCTGGTCTTTGAGGATATCGGCCAGCATGTCCAGAATCTCCTGAGTCGCATCTCGCTCTTCTGCGCGGCGGACCATTTGTTGAAGCGTTTGCACTTCCTCTGTCGTCAATTGGAAAGAGCCCGGTTCTAGGGGCGGCAAATCCCTATCACCGTGGGATCCTGCGGGAGAGGCTTCAGCGTCGAGAAGCATCTCCAGAGTCGAGTAAAAGTCTGACTCGTCTGTCCGCCCCTCGTCTGCATCGGAGAGGTCCACCTCCAGATCAGCTTCCAGGATTTTGTCATCCGCTTCATATTGAAGGTGAGGCAATTCGGCTTCCCAGAGCGCGGTAACAATATCACCCTCAGCCTCGGGCGGGAGGGTCCTGTGCTGATTAAGGATTCTAATGAATAGGTCTATTTGCCGGGAATCGATACCCTTTTGAAAGACTAACTTGTAGATGGCATCCCGGAAGAGTGCAAAGGCCAGGTCGCCCTCTTTGGCCTCTCCTTCATGCACCACCTCATCTTCAAACAGAATCCGATCTCTCTCCACGTGCAAAACAAGCTTTCCATAATTATCGAGGAAAAGCTCCAGGTCGTGTTGCAGGCGCACCATGGCTGTTTGACAATGGTTGTGGTCTTCGGGATAGAGGGAGAACTTCTTAACGGCCAGGAAGAGAGAGGTGACAAAGTTTTTGGCCGCTTTCAATGCCTGTTTTGAATACTCCTGGTTTGATGCTGGGGCGTCCATAAAACAAAAAAATCTCCTGGGCTGGTCTTGCTTTGCGCTTCAGATGCGTTCGAATATGGGTCGCTTCCCAAGCAGCAGTCCACCGCAGGGTGGTAGTGGGGTCCGAATGAAAATGGTAACTGCCAGGAGATTAATTTTTTTAGTATTTTAGCAAAGTTACGGCTGTGTGTCAAGGTGTGAGAGGGAACGGGTTGGGTTGGCTTGATTCCATCCGGCACGTGTGGGCAGAGGGGATAGACTCACTACTCGCACCGAAGATCCTGTATGCGAACGGACCATCCATAACGGCTTTTGAATTGACCCTGAAACACGATTCTCCTAAACTATTACAAGTGAAGGATCGCGTCTGGGTGTCAAAGGATTTGAAGTGATATGTCCAAAGTGTCAATTCGAACAACCTGAAGGGAATTCGGAATGTCTCAGATGTGGGATCATTTTTGAGAAGTTCATATCTTCTGGGAAAACCCGGACCGAGGAAAGGTCCAAGCCCCCCGAATTTCCTCCCACAGCAGAAGAATCCACTGAATTTGAGTTTTTCCCCTGGCTGAAACACCTCCTTTTTTATGTTGAGCCTGATGTGAATGTCTTCTATTTTTTTGGAAGGGCCATCCTCTATCTTGTCCTCCTGATATATGGTTTGAAATATGTCTTTTCATCCCTAGAAATGGCTTACAAGGTCATGCCCTTTATGCACCTGGTGAATCTCCCCTTTCATGAAGCGGGACACATCTTCTTCATTCCGTTTGGACGATTCATGATGTTTCTGGGTGGAACCCTGGGCCAACTCCTGATGCCTCTTGTCTGCCTGTTTGCTCTATTGATGGGAGCCCGAAATAACTTCGGCGCGTCCGCCTGCTTGTGGTGGTTTGGGCAGAATTTTATCGATATTGCCCCTTACATCAATGACGCTAGGGCCCTAAGGCTCATACTCCTGGGGGGCGTTACAGGTCGTGAAACAGATGGGCATGACTGGGAAAATATTCTGCGGACCCTTGGATGGCTGAGGTACGATCACACCATTGCAAAGATGTCATATGCTATTGGCATTATCCTGATCCTCATAGCACTAGCATGGGGAGGGTATATTCTCTATTCCCAATACAAGAACGTGGATGAATTCCACAGATAGAATGAGGCTGTCGGAAAACGCCCATCTGCCGTTCGGCAGGCTCACGGCCCTGAGCCAAGTCGAAGGGCTGCGTTACCCTTCTCCCCCCGCCCTGTTAAATTCTCGCTACGCGAGCCGGCGAAGCCGATTTAACAGGGCAAGTCACTGCGGCGTACTTCGTTGTACGCCTCATTCCTCGGGATTTGTCCGCGCTTCGCTTGGACTCCCCACCCTGCGGGCGGGTCCCCGGTTTCGGAAGCTCCCCTCCCGCAAGCGGGATCTGCGACAGAGCGGGATTTCGCAAAGCTCAACTTGCATATGGACATTTTCCAT